>NZ_JAAALM010000436.1 GCF_009906395.1 Kineococcus indalonis | reverse complement strand
ACCCCCACCAGCACGCCCTTCGCCGACCTGGCCGCCTTCGCGGCGCTGCCGCGCCTCAGCGGCCTGGCCCTGTCCGCCGACGGCACCCGGCTGGTGACGACGGTGGCGACCCTCACCCCCGACGCCACGCGCTGGCGCGGCGCGCTGTGGGAGGTGGACCCCGCCGGGCAGCGGCCCGCGCGGCGCCTGACCCGCAGCGCCGCGGCCGAGTCCTCCCCGGTGTTCGCCCCCGACGGCACGCTGCTGTTCACCTCCGCGCGCCCCGACCCCGAGGCCGAGGGCGACGGCGACGCGCCCGCCGCGCTGTGGGCGCTGCCGGCCGCCGGGGAAGCGCGCGTGGTGGGCACCCGCCCCGGCGGCGTGTCCGCCCCGCTGGTCGCCCGCACCGGCGCCCGCGTCGTCGTCACCTCCGCCACGCTGCCCGGCTCCGACGCCGCCGAGGACGGGCCCACCTCCGACGCCGAGCGCCGCAAGGCCCGCAAGGACAAGAAGGTCAGCGCGGTCCTGCACTCCGGCGTCCCGGTGCGCTACTGGGACGCCGACCTCGGCCCCGACGAGCCGCGCTTCCTCACCGCCGCGCTGCCCGGCGCCGAGCCGGCCGCCGGGCAGCGCGACCTGCTGCGCTGGGAGGACCTCACCCCCGCCCCGGGCGGGCGCTACCGGGAGGCCACCGCCGCCCTCACCCCCGACGGCGCCGAGGTGGTCACCACCGAGGTCGTCGCGCAGCCGCGCGGCGACGCGTACGTGCGCCTGGTGGCGATCTCCACCGCCGACGGGGCCGTGCGGGTCCTGGCCGACGACCCCCAGCAGGAGTTCGGCGCCGTCGCCGTCTCCCCGGACGGGCGCTCCGTCGCCGCCCTGGCCGAGTCCCGCTCCACCCCGACGCAGCCGCCGACCGTGCGCCTGGTGCTGGTCGCCCTCGACGGCTCGGGCGTGCGCGAGGTCGTGCCCGACCGGGAGTTCTGGCACGCCGAGCCGCGGTGGACCCCCGGCTCGGACGCGCTGATCCTGGCCGCCGACGAGCTCGGCGGCGCCCCGGTCTTCCGCGTCGACGTCGCCACCGGCGCGGTGACGCGCCTGACCGGCGACCGCGGCGCCTACTCCTCCCCGCAGGTCTCCCCGGACGGCGCGAGCGTGTACGCGGTGCGCTCCGCGGTGGACGCCCCGCCGGCCGTGGTGCGCCTGGACGCGCGCGCCGCCGACCAGCAGCCCCGGCCCCTGCCCGGCCCCGCGCCGGCCGCGCCGCTGCCCGGCACCCTCACCGAGGTCACCGCCACCGCCGCCGACGGCAGCGACCTGCGCGCCTGGCTGGCGCTGCCCGCCGGCGCCTCGGCGTCCGCGCCGGCCCCGCTGCTGCTGTGGGTGCACGGCGGCCCGCTGGGCTCGTGGAACGCGTGGTCGTGGCGGTGGAACCCGTGGCTGGCGGTGGCGCGCGGGTACGCCGTGCTGCTGCCCGACCCGGGCCTGTCCACCGGGTACGGGGCGGGCTTCCTGGCGCGCGGCTGGGGCGCGTGGGGCGCCGAGCCGTACACGGACCTGATGACGATCACCGACGCGGCGCTGGAGCGCGAGGACCTCGACGCCGCGCGCACCGCCGCGATGGGCGGTTCCTTCGGCGGCTACATGGCCAACTGGATCGCCGGGCACACCGACCGGTTCAAGGCGGTCGTCACCCACGCCAGCCTGTGGTCGCTGGGCCACTTCGGCGCCACCACCGACGCCCCCTGGTACTGGGCGCGGGAGATGACGCCGCAGATGGTCGCCGCCAACGACCCCTCCGCGCACGCCGCCTCCATCACCAGCCCCGTGCTGGTCATCCACGGCGACAAGGACCACCGGGTGCCCATCGGCGAGGGCCTGGCGCTGTGGTGGGCGCTCAACGAGCACTGGGACGGCGAGCCGGACCGGATGCCGCACCGGTTCCTGTACTACCCCGACGAGAACCACTGGGTGCTCACCCCGCAGCACTCCACCCTCTGGTACGAGACGGTGTTCGCGTTCCTGGCCACCCACGTGCACGGCGTGGAGCTCCGGGTGCCGGACCTGCTGCGCTGAGCGGGGCGCCCGCGCACGGCCCGCGCACGTCCCCCGCGGGCCGTGCGCGGGCGGTGCGGCTCGGGCACGATGTGCCCGTGCAGGAGAGCTGGGGCGCGGTGGACGAGCACCTGGCGCGGGCGCTGCTGCCCGCCGACGCGGTGCTGGAGCAGGTGCTGGCGGAGAACCGGGCCGCGGGCCTGCCCGCCATCGACGTCTCCCCGCTGCAGGGCGCGTTCCTGACGCTGCTGACCCGGGTGTCCGGCGCCCGCCGCGTGCTGGAGATCGGCACCCTGGGCGGCTACAGCACCATCCACCTCGCCCGCGGCCTGCCCGGCGGCGGGCGCGTGGTCACCCTGGAGTTCGAGCCGCACCACGCCGAGGTGGCACGGCGCAACCTGCACCGCGCCGGGCTGGCCGAGGTCGTCGAGGTGCGCGTGGGCGCCGCGCTGGACACCCTGCCCGTCCTGGAGCGCGAGGGCGCCGGCCCCTTCGACCTGGTGTTCATCGACGCCGACAAGCGCGGCTACCCGCAGTACCTGGAGTGGGCGGTGCGCCTGTCCCGGCCCGGCACCGTCCTCGTCGGCGACAACGTGGTGCGCCGCGGCGGTCTCGTGGACCCCGCGGCCGACGGCGACCCTGACGTGCGCGGGGTGCGCACGTTCCTGGACGCGGTGGGCGCCCACCCGCGGCTGAGCGCGACCGCCCTGCAGACGGTGGGCGCCAAGGGCTGGGACGGCTTCGCGCTGGCCGTGGTGGACTGAGCCCGCACCCGCACCCGCACCCGCCCCCGCCCCCGGCGCGGGCGCTCAGCCGTCCAGCAGCCCCGCGTCGTGCGCGACGATCGCGACCTGCACGCGGTTGTGCGCCTCCAGCTTCGTCAGCAGGCGCGACACGTGCGTCTTCACGGTCGCCTCGCTCATGAACAGCTCCCTGCCGATCTCCGCGTTCGACAGGCCCCGGCCCACCGCGGCCAGCACCTCGCGCTCGCGGTCGGTCAGCAGCTGCAGGCGCTCGGCGGCCTCGCGCCGGCGCGGGTTCACCGCGTCGGCCGCGTAGTGCCCCACCAGCCGGCGCGTCACCGTCGGCGAGAGCATCGCCTCGCCGGCGGCCACCACCCGCACCGCGGCCACCAGCTCGCGCGGCGGGGTGTCCTTCAGCAGGAAGCCCGTCGCCCCCGACTGCAGCGCCTGGAAGACGTACTCGTCCAGGTCGAACGTCGTCAGCATCACCACGGCCGGCGCCTGCGGGCGCTCGGTGATCGCCTTGGCCGCGGTCAGCCCGTCCATCACCGGCATGCGCACGTCCATCAGGACGATGTCGGGGCGGTGCGCGGCCACGCCCTCCACGGCCTGCGCGCCGTTCTCCGCCTCGCCCACGACCTCGACGTCCTCGGCGCTGGACAGGATCATGCGCAGCCCGGCGCGCACGAGCGCGTCGTCGTCCACCAGCAGGACCCGCGTGGGGC
>NZ_JAAALM010000435.1 GCF_009906395.1 Kineococcus indalonis | reverse complement strand
ACCCCTCCACGTCGGGGCGGGGTGGTTTCCGCCCCGACGTGGAGGGGTTGCGCGCCGTGGCCCTGGGCCTGGTGCTGCTCTTCCAGGCCGGCGCCCCGGTGTTCGTGGCCGGCAACGTCGGCGTCGACGTCTTCTTCGTGATCTCCGGGTTCCTCATCACCGGTCTGCTGGTGCGCGAGGCCGAGCGCACCGGCGGCGTCTCGCTGCGCGGCTTCTACGCCCGCCGCGCCCGGCGCATCCTGCCCAGCGCCGCCGCGGTGCTGCTGCTGACGCTGCTGGGCGTGGCGGTGCTGCTGCCCGAGCGGCTGGCCGCCGTCGCCCGCGACGCCGTCGCGGCGAGCCTGCAGGTGGCCAACTGGTGGCTGCTGTCCTTCGACGTGCACTCCCTCGACGAGCAGGTGGCGCACAGCCCGCTGAAGCACTACTGGACGCTGGCGGTGGAGGAGCAGTTCTACGTCCTGTGGCCGCTGCTGGTCCTGCTCGTCGCCCGCCGCGCCCGCCGCGGCGGGCGGCACGCGCTGCGGCCCGGCGGTCCGGCCCGGCTGCGCCGCGACCTCGCGCTCGCCCTGGCCGCGCTCAGCGCCCTGTCGCTGCTCGCCTCGGCGCTGCTCACCCCGCGCCTGGAGCTGTTCGGCTACCTCAGCACCCTCACCCGCGCCTGGCAGTTCGGCGTCGGCGGCCTGCTGGCGCTGGCCGTCCCGCTGCTCGCGGCCCGCTGCGCCGCCGGGCGCGGCGCGGCGCTGCTGCGCCTGACCGGCTGGGCCGGCGCGCTCGCGCTGGCCGTCAGCGCGGTCCTGGCCACCCGCCTGCCCTACCCGGGCTGGATCGCGCTCGCGCCCACCCTGGCCACCGCCGCGGTCATCGCCTCCGGCACCACCGGCGCGGTGCGCGGCTCGGTGGGGCGGCTGCTGTCGCTGCCGCTCGTGCGCACCGCCGGGCGGCTGTCGTACGTCTGGTACCTGTGGCACGTGCCCGCGGTGGTGTTCACCGAGGAGGTGCTGGGCACCTCGCACTGGGCGGTGCTGCTGGCCGCGGAGCTGGCCGCGGTCGTGCCCGCGCTGCTCACCGCGCGCCTGGTGGAGGGCCCGCTGCGCTCCTCCCCGCTCGTGGCGGCCTCCGCGCGCCGCGGCCTGGTGCTCGGCGCCGTCACCACGGGCGCCACCCTGACCGCCGGCCTGGCCCTGGCCGGGCTGTAGACCCCGTGCCGGAGCCCGTGCCGGAGCCCGTGCCGGCGCCCGCGCGCGCCCGGACGGGTGGCGCCGCCGCCCCGGCGGCCGGCGCGGCTGCCTACGCTGCCGCCGTGGCGGGCGGGCGCGGTGCGGGGAGGGCGACGTGAGGGTGCTGCTCGTGGAGGACGAGGTGGCGCTGGCGCAGACGCTGCGCCGGGGACTGGTGCAGGAGGGCTTCGCCGTCGACCTCGCCCACGACGGCCGCGAGGGCTTCTGGCGCGCCCGCGAGCTGCCCTACGACGTGCTGGTGCTGGACCTGATGCTGCCGCTGCGCAACGGCTACGAGGTCTGCCGCGACCTGCGCGCCGCCGGGGTGTGGACCCCCGTGCTCGTCCTGACCGCCAAGGACGGCGAGTACGACGAGGTCGACGCCCTCGACCTGGGTGCCGACGACTTCCTCACCAAGCCGTTCTCCTTCCCCGTCCTGGTCGCCCGCCTGCACGCCCTCGTGCGCCGCGGCGCCCCCGAGCGGCCCGTGGAGCTGCGCGCCGGGGACCTGCGCCTGGACCCCACCACGCGGCGCGTGCACCGCGGCGAGGAGCAGGTCGCGCTGACCGCGCGGGAGTTCGCGCTGCTGCACCACCTGATGCGCCACCGCGACGAGGTCGTCAGCAAGGCGCAGATCCTCGACGCGGTGTGGGACCCGCACGCCGACACCGACCCCAACGTGGTGGAGGTGTACGTGCGCTACCTGCGCCGCAAGATCGACGTGCCGTTCGGGCGCGCCGCGATCCAGACGGTGCGCGGCGCCGGCTACCGGCTCGCCGCCGACGGCGGCTGACCGCCCCCGCCCCGCCCGGGCCCGGGCCCGGGCCCGAGCTCGTGCTCCGGCCCGTGCTCGTCGCGGTCCCCCTCGCACGACGGCTCGGGCGCCAGCGGCAGGCGCACCTCGAACAGCGCCCCCGGGCCCGGCTCGCGCTGCGCGCAGCGCACCCGCCCGCCGTGCGCGGCGACCGCGCCCGCCACGATCGCCAGGCCCAGGCCCGTGCCGCCCGAACCGCGGTCGCGGCTGTCCTGCAGGCGCACGAAGCGGTCGAAGACCCGCTCGCGCTCGCCCGGCGGCACGCCGGGGCCGTCGTCGGCCACCGCCACCACCGCCTCGCCGCCCTCGCGGCGCACCTCCAGCTCCACCCGCCCGCGGGCGTGGCGGGCGGCGTTGTCCGCGAGGTTGCGCACCACCCGGCCCAGCGAGCCCGGGTCGCCCAGCACCCGCGCCGGCGCCGTGCGCACCGCCACCGCCACCGGCGCGCTCGCGCGCAGCCGGGCGGCCTCCGACTCCAGCAGCTCGTCCAGGTCCACCTCGGTGCGCGCAGCGGCCAGCGCGCCCTCGTCCGCGCGCGCCAGCAGCAGCAGGTCGGCCACCAGGGCCTCCAGGCGCACCGACTCGCTGCGCACCAGGTCGGCGAACTCCGCGGGCGAGGCGCTGCCCGGGTGCCGGCGCTGCACGTCCGCGGCCGCGCGCAGCGTCGCCACCGGGCTGCGCAGCTCGTGGCTGGCGTCGGCGACGAAGCGCCGCTGCGCCCGCTGCGACGTCGCCAGCCGCGCCAGCATCGCGTTCATCGTCCGCGCCAGGCGCGCCACCTCGTCCCCGCCCGGCGGCACGGGCACCCGCCCGTCCAGGTCGGTGGCCGAGATCCCGTCCACGGTGCGCCGGATCGCCTCCACCGGCCGCAGCGAGCGGCCCACGAACACCCACGTCGCCGCCCCGACCGCCCCCAGCAGCACCAGGCCGCCCACCACCACCAGGGTGGTCGCCGTGCGCAGCGTGCGCTCCGCGGCCGCGGTGCTCTCGGCGACCACCACGCTGTAGCGCTGCCCGCCGGCGTCGGCGCCCAGGACCGCCACCAGCCAGCGCCCCCCGTCCAGCGCCGGCAGCGCCCGCTCGGAGACCTCCGAGCGCGCCACCGGCGGCAGCAGGCGCGAGAGCGGCGGCAGGTCGCGCAGCGCGTAGCTGGCCGCGGCCACCGCGCCGTCGGCGGTGACCACCTGCACGTGCGTGCCGCGGTCGCCGTCGGAACCCACGACCGCGCGCAGGCGCTCCAGCGCCGCGCGGTCGCCGCCGTCCAGCGCGCCGCGCTCCACGGCCGTGCGCACCAGGCGGGCCTGCACCAGCGCCGAGGTGGCCACGGTGTCGCGCAGCGAGCCGCGCAGCACCAGCAGCCCCGCGGTGCCGCCGGCCGCGACGAGCAGCGCCAGCACCAGCACCGCGGCCGCCGTGGAGCGCACCCGCACCCCGGCGGCCGCCCACCAGCGGCCCACCACCCCGCTCACCAC
>NZ_JAAALM010000434.1 GCF_009906395.1 Kineococcus indalonis | reverse complement strand
CCGGGGGTGCTGGTGCCGGTCGTCGTCATCGTCGATCGCCTCTCCGTCGGGCTCGTCCTCGAGCGGTGCGGACGGGACCCAGTGTGGCGACGGGGCGAGCCGGCCGTCACCCCCGGGGGTGCGCGCAGGCCCCCGCCGCGGGGTGCGGCGGGGGCCTGCTGGTGCGGGGTGCTGCTGATGCGGGGTGCTCAGCCGCGGTGCCGGCCGTGCTCGACGCGCACGCTGGCGGGCGGGGCGAGGTAGCTCTCCTGCAGCCCGCCGGTGTCCAGGACGAGGTCCTGCAGGACGACCATGGGGTCGACCATCCAGAACTTCACCGTGTGCACGCCCGGGGCGGCCACCTGGTGGGTGGTCGTGGTGCGGTTGACGTTGTCGGAGGTGTTGCGCGCCCACTGCGGGTTCATCGTGGTGTCGTCCGAGCCGGTGGCCGAGACGATGTCCACCACCTGCGGGGCGCCGTCGTCGACGGAGACGGCGTAGGACAGCGTGCCGTCCGTGGTGACGCCGTTGCGCGGGGAGAGGTGCGCGGTGACGTCGACCGGCCCGGCCTGCGTCAGCGTGACGGTGTACTCCAGGTGCGGGGAGGTCCCGCCCGGCGTCTGGCGCGGGGCGGTGGAGGGCCACGGCACCACGCCGTCGCCCTCGCGGCCCAGGTCGGGCACGACCTTCCACGACACCCCGTCCGCGCCGACGGCGCGCTCGAAGTCCTGCGCCCGCACCGAGACGTAGCCGTTGGCCTCCACCGCCCCGCGCACCTGACCGCGAGGCAGCGCGGGGCGCTCGAGCACGGCGGTGACGACGACCCGCGCCCCGTCGGGGCCGGTCACGGTCACGGGGACCTCGGTGCGCCCGGCGGGCGCGCGGCGCCAGTCCACCCGGAGGGTGGCGCGGACCTGGTCGTCGACGGTGCCGCGGGTGCGGTCCACGCGCAGGTACGGCGCGCCGGGCTCGATGCGGTAGTCGAAGGGCTGCGAGCCGCGGTTGAAGACCTCCAGGTACTGCGCCGGCTGGCTCTGGTGGGGGCTGAAGGTGGGCAGGACCGCGCCGGTGCGCCCGGCGGCCCACCACTCGTCGGAGCCGTCGACCGCGACGCCCATCTCGGCGCGCTCGGGCACCTCGATGCGCTTCAGGTGCGGGTAGATCGCGTCGGGCAGCGCCTCGTTCTCCAGCTCCGGCTGCTGCCAGGGGGCGTTGGGCCCGTAGCGCTCGACGTCGCCGTAGCCGATCTTCGGCTGCGTCTGGAAGCCATTCCACTTCCCGCCGGCGATCTCGGTGTCGTACTTCTTCGACATCGCCTGGTCGTCGGCGAAGCGGGCCTCGGCCTCGTCGGCGCGCGCGTTCGTCGCCGCCCGGCCCTGCTGGGCGTAGAGGAGGTTGGTGAACTGCGCGTTGCGCAGGTCGTAGAGGTTGGAGGTGGCCGCGACCTGGTAGAGGACGAGCTGGTAGTAGGCGTCGGCGTGCTCGGCGGGCAGGCGGGCGCCGATGCGCTCGGCGTCGGCGCGCAGCCGCGCCCACTCCCCGGTGACGCGGTCCATCTCGCGGTAGTGGTTCAGGCTGTAGGGGTTGCCCTCGTCGTCGTGGAGGACGGCGGTGGGGTCGGTGGCCAGGTCCTTGGACTCGTCCAGGGTGATCTTCCGGTTGAGCAGCTCGGGCTTGCGCCGGGCCTGCAGGACGCCGTAGCGGTGCAGGACGTCGGCGATCTCGCGGGCGTGCTCGCGGCCGAAGTTCTCCGCGGCGTAGGCGGCCTCCCACTGCGCCAGGCGCTCGACCGGCAGGGCGTCGGGGTTCCAGGCGTAGTCCAGGAAGAACTGCGTGGGCAGCTCCTGGTTCTTCAGGTCGCCGACGTTGACGACCCACAGCCGGTCGACGCCGTGCTCGTAGGCGGCGTTGAGCTGCTCCCAGGTGTTGGCGGTGTTGACGGTGTCGACCCACTTGTAGTTGCGGCCCTGGCCGACGTAGTCGAAGTGGTAGTACAGCCCGTAGCCGCCCTCGCGCTCGGGCAGGTCCTGGTCGGGCAGCTTGCGCATGTTGCCCCAGTTGTCGTCCGCGTAGACGACCGTGACGTCGTCCGGCGGGCGCAGCCCCTCGTCCCAGTAGCGCTGGACCTCCTTGTAGAGGGTCTGCACCTGCGGGATGTCGGTGATGTCGCCGCCGGCGACCTCCTGCAGGATGCGGCGCTGGCTGGCGAGGATCTCCTCCATCAGCTCGATGCCCTCGCCGTCGGGCAGCGCCACGTCGCCGTTGCCGCGCATGCCCAGGGTGACCACGCCCTCGAAGCCCTGGTCGACCATGCGCTGCACGCCCTCGCGCCAGTAGGCCTCGATGGCGGCGCGGTTGCGGCGGAAGCTCCACTCGCCGGTGCCGCCGTAGGGGTCGCTGCCGGGCACGGTGACGTCGCCGGCGGCGTCGCGCTGGGCGGGCACGGCGTGGCGGTTCCACTCCTCGATGCCGCGCATCATCGGCGCCTCGTGGGAGGTGCCCATGACCACGCCGTACTCGGCGGCGCGCTGGTGGTTCTGCGGGTCGTCCTCGGCGAACGCGCGGCCCCACACGGCCGGCCACAGGTAGTTCGCCTTCAGCCGCAGCATCGTCTCGAAGACCTCGCCGTAGAAGTCGGCGTTGAAGCCGCCGGGGAAGCCCTCCGCCTCGCCGGGGCCGAAGTGCTGCGGGGCCCAGCGGCCCAGGGCGGGGTTCTCGTCGTTGATGAAGAAGCCGCGGTACTTCACCGCGGGGGTGCCCTGGGTGTGCCGGCCGGCGGCGACGAACAGCTCCTCGCGGTGCGGGGCGGGCACGTCGTCCCAGAACGACCACGGCGAGACGCCGATCTCGCGGGAGACGTCGTACACGCCGAAGATCGTGCCGCGCGGGTCGGAGCCGGCGATGACCAGCGCGCGCTCCACGCCGGGCAGCGGGTCCTCGACCACCTGCTGCACGCTGGTCTCCCAGCGCCCGGCGACGCCGCGCACGTCCAGGCGGCCCTGCGCCACGAGGCGGTCGACCAGGGGGCTGCGGCCCAGGGTGCCGACGATGACGACCTCGTCGTCGCGCGGCAGCTGCCCGGCGGGCAGGACGCTCTCGGCCGGCCGCCGGCCGGTGACGGCCTCCACGTCGCCCTGCAGGTCGGCGGCGGCGCGCAGGACGCCGCTGTGGTCCTCGGCGCTGACGACGACGGGGGCGGCGCGGCCGTCGTCGACGAGGCCGAACGCCCCGCGCGAGGGGCGGGTGCTGACGTAGTGCTGCTGCCCGTCGGTGCGCGCGACGCGCTCGGCGGGGCGCCCGGCGCCGTGCCGGTCGCCGCCGTCCTGGGCCGCGGCCGGGGCGGCGCCGCCCGCGACGAGCGCGCAGACCAGCAGCGGCACCAGGCGGCGCGCGGGCCCAGGGGTGGTGGGGCTTCTCATGGGGCTCCTCGGGAGCGGGATCGGCACTGACCCGTCCGACCGGGAGGACCGCGGTCGGGTTTCCGGACGGTTTCCGGACGCTAACCCCGCTCACAGGAGGCGTCAACAC
>NZ_JAAALM010000433.1 GCF_009906395.1 Kineococcus indalonis | reverse complement strand
GGAGGGCGCACCCGGAGTAGTGAGACACTCACCCTGCGTCTGGTGGAGGCTGCTCCGCGTGCCTGCCGCTGCGCCGGACGCGGGAAGTCCACGCCGGATGCCTCATGGAGCGTGACCGCACATGATCGGAGTGTCAGGATAGCCGGGCTCGCGCTGTGTAGGGGGTACGTGACGGTGAGCACCACGGTTCCAGACCGGCGACCGCTCGTCAGCGTCGTCTACGACGGCCTCGTCGCGTTCGCCGCCGTCTGCTCGGCCGTCGTCGCCGCGGTCGCCTTCGCCCGCACCGCCGACGCCGAGGCGCTGCGCCTGCTGGGCCTGTGCCTGCTCATCGGCTTCCCCCTGGTGCAGCTGATGACCCGCTTCCCCTTCCCCGTCAGCACCAAGCACGCCGGCGTCGAGGTCCAGTTCGACGTCGGCGTCCTCGTCTTCCTGCTCTGCTTCGCCCCCCTGTGGACCGCCTGGCTCGCCTGGGCGGTCTGCGTCGTCCCCACCAACCTGCTGCAGCGCAAGAGCTGGGTCAGCCGCGTCTTCAACGCCTCCATCGGCTCCCTCTTCGCGCCCGTGGCCGTCGGCGTCCTGCACCTGCTCCACGCCGGGGACGGCTCCCGCGCCGTGGCCCTGCGCGGCGACCCGCGCGAGCTGGGGCACGTCGCCCTCGCCGTCGCCGCCGTCTTCGCCGTCGACCTGGTCGTCTCCGCCGTCTCCGTCGCCCTGCAGGAACGCACCACCGTGCGCTCCGAGCTCGCCCACGGCGGCACCTGGCTCGTCGGCGGCGCCTCCCTCGCCGTCGGCGCCGTCGGCTACCTCGGCGGCCTCGTGGAGCAGGACATGCCCCCCTGGACCGCGGCGCTGCTCGTCGTGCCCATGGTCGTCACCATGATCGCCACCCGGGCCATGCGCACCACCCGCGACGTCGCCCGCCGCACCGAGGCCCTCTTCGAGGCCGCCACCGCCCTGCACACCCAGGGCCGGCGCGCCGACCTCGCCCGCATGCTCGCCAAGCACGCCCGCATGGTCGCCGGCACCCCCGCCGCCACCGTGCGCTCCGTCGGCCCCGGCGAGGGCGAGATCGGCGTGCCCGTCGTCGCCGGCGACGGCCTCGTCCTCTACGTCACCGCCCCCCAGCACCGCGACGCCGCCCAGCGCGCCGCCGACGAGAAGGCCCTGGAAGCCCTCGCCTCCGTCGGCGAGGCCGCGTTCTTCCGCGTCGGCGCCAACGAGGAGATGCACGGCCTCGCCCGCCGCGACGTCGTCACCGGCCTGCCCAACCGCCTGCAGTTCACCGAGCGCCTCGCCCTGGAGCTCGAACGCGCCCGCACCGCCGGGCACCCCGACCAGCTCGTCGTCCTCTACCTCGACCTCGACGGCTTCAAGGGCGTCAACGACCGCTTCGGCCACGACGCCGGCGACGAGCTGCTGCGCCTGGTCGGCACCCGCCTGCGCGACACCCTGCGCGGCGGCAGCACCGTCGCCCGCCTCGGCGGCGACGAGTTCGCCGTCCTCGCCCCCCGCTGCCTCGACGTCGAGGGCCTGTGCCGGCGCGTGCTCGCCGCCCTGCGCGTCGAGGTGCGCATGCGCGGGCACGTCGTGCGCGCCCAGGGCAGCATCGGCTGCGCCCGCGCCCGCCCCGGCGACGACGTCAGCACCCTGCTGCGCAACGCCGACACCGCCATGTACCGCGCCAAGGCCACCGGCAAGAACCGCTGGGTCGAGTTCCGCGCCGAGCTGCTCGAGGAGGAGATCGCCCGCCTGCAGGTCATCGAGGACCTCCAGCAGGCCCCCGCCGACGCCTTCGTCGTCCACTACCAGCCCATCGTCGACCTCACCACGTCCGACGTCGTGGGCATGGAGGCCCTCGTGCGCTGGCGCCGCGACCGCTCCGACGGCAGCGAGCCCCTCGTCGGCCCCGAGGAGTTCATCGGCCTCGCCGAGCGCTCCGGCACCGTGGTCGGCATCGGCGACGCCGTCCTGCGCACCGTCGCCCGCGACGCCGCCGACGTCCAGCTCCACGCCGGCCGCGGCCTGGACCTCATGGTCAACGTCTCACCCGTGCAGCTGCGCCACCCGGACTTCACCACGCGCGTCGCCGCCGCCGTGCGCCAGACCGCCGCCGGCGGCTGCCGGCTGCACCTGGAGATGACCGAGAGCGTCATGATCGACGACGACACCGTCGAGATGCTCCGCGAGCTCGCCGACACCGGCGCCGCCCTCACCATCGACGACTTCGGCACCGGCTTCTCCTCCCTCGGCTACCTGCGCCACCGGCCGTTCTCGTCCTTCAAGATCGACCGCAGCTTCGTGCGCGACATCGCCACCGAGCCCACCGCCCGCGCCCTCGTCGAGGGCATCGTGAAGATGGGCCTCGCGCTCGGGCTGTCCATCGTCGCCGAGGGCGTGGAGGACGCCGAGCAGGCGCGCATCCTGCGCGAGATGGGCTGCCCCCTGGCCCAGGGCCACCTGTACTGCCGGCCCCTGCCGCTGGAGCAGCTGCGCACCCACCTGCAGGGCCCGGTGCCCAGCCCGCTCACCGCCTGAGGGCGGGTCCCCCCGGGCGGGCGTCAGAAGTACCAGGGGAACGGCGACCAGTCCGGCTCGCGCTTGCCGAGGAAGGCGTCGCGCCCCTCCACGGCCTCGTCGGTCATGTAGGCCAGGCGCGTGGCCTCGCCGGCGAAGACCTGCTGGCCGACCATGCCGTCGTCGACGGCGTTGAAGGCGAACTTCAGCATCCGCTGGGCGGTGGGGGACTTGCCGTTGACCTCGGCGGCCCACTGCAGGGCCGTCTCCTCCAGCTCGGCGTGCGGGACGACGGCGTTGACCATGCCCATCTCGTGGGCCTGCTGGGCGGTGTAGGGGCGGCCGAGGAAGAAGACCTCGCGGGCGAACTTCTGCCCGACCTGGCGGGCGAGGTAGGCCGAGCCGTAGCCGGCGTCGAAGGAGCCGACGTCGGCGTCGGTCTGCTTGAAGCGGGCGTGCTCGGCGCTGGCGAGGGTGAGGTCGGCGACGACGTGCAGGGAGTGCCCGCCGCCGGCGGCCCAGCCGGGCACGACGGCGACGACGACCTTGGGCATGAACCGGATGAGGCGCTGCACCTCCAGGACGTGCAGGCGCCCGCCCTCGGCCCGCACCCGGGCGGCGTCGACGGTGTCGGCGGTGTCGCCCTGCGCGTACTGGTAGCCGGAGCGGCCGCGGATGCGCTGGTCGCCGCCGGAGCAGAACGCCCACCCGCCGTCCTTGGGGCTGGGGCCGTTGCCGGTGAGCAGCACGCAGCCGACGTCGGGGGTGCGGCGGGCGTGGTCGAGGGCGCGGGCCAGCTCGTCGACGGTGCGCGGGCGGAACGCGTTGCGCACCTCGGGGCGGTCGAAGGCGATGCGCACGGTGCCGCGCTCGCGGCCGGGGCGCACGCACCGGTGGTAGGTGACGTCGGTGAGGTCCTCGAAGCCGGGCACCTCCGCCCACGCCGAGGGGTCGAAGGTCTCGCTGACACCGTCCAGGGCCGACACGCCCTCGACCCTAC
>NZ_JAAALM010000432.1 GCF_009906395.1 Kineococcus indalonis | reverse complement strand
GCGGCGGGGGCATCCAGCCCTGCGGGGCGGAGGCGTCCGGTGCGCCCCAGGGCGACCGGCCGGCCGCGTGCGAGCCCTGCTGCGGCGGGGGCTGCTGACCGGGCTGCTGCCAGCCGTGCTGCGCGGGCGGCGGGGGCGGCGCTCCCCAGGCGCCCTGGGCACCGACCCCGCGGCCGAAGCCGTTGGGCAGCTTGGAGAGCACCTGGCGCGCCTGCCCGGACATCTGCGGCAGGCACAGCACGAGGTACTCCGAGGCCACGATCTGGCTGGCGGAGGTGAAGTCGCGCCGGCCGCCGGTGAGGGCGTAGGAGATGACGGCGAAGAGCATCCCGAACCCGGCGCCGATGAGCAGGCCGGTGAGCAGCCCGGCGGTGCCGCCGTTGCCGAACACCGAGAGCATCAGGCCGATCAGCAGGCCGAACCACGCGCCGGAGGCCGCGCCGGCCCCGGCGGCGCGCCCGTACGTCAGCCGCCCGGTGACCCGCTCGACCATCTGCAGGTTGTTGCCGACGATCGTGACGTTCTGCACGGGGAAGTGCTCGTCGGAGAGGAAGTCCACGGCGCGCTGGGCCTCCGCGTACGTGCCGTAGCGGCCGATCGCCTCGCCCTGCGGCGGAGTGGGGGCTGCCAGGCGCTGCTGACCGCCCATGGGCCCGAGGTTCGACATGGCGACATCCTCACCGGTTCGTCCAGCCCCGCCCGTGCCGGGCGGGGCGCGGGGCCCACGCGGCCCCTCTCGTGGGGGACAACGCGTCCGGTGCGGTGATCGTGCCCGCGCCGGGCGCCCACCGGCCCGGCCGTGCCGGGCCGGGTCCCCGCGCTCCCTCAGGCGGTCTGCCGCTTGGCGCCGGCGCGCTCGCCGGCCTTGCGGGTGGCCTGCACCTCGGTGTGCGCGCCGGCGGTGGACAGGTCCCCGCCGGAGGTCTCCAGGTGCGCGCGCACGAACCAGTGGTACTGCTCCAGCTGACCGGTCTGGCTGGTGAGCAGGTCCTCGGTCACCGGGTCGATCTCACCGGTGGCCTCGATGGCGGAGCGGTGGTCCGTGATGACGCCGGAGTACACCAGGTCCAGCGCGCCGAGGTGCTCGATGGCACCGGCGCGGCCGATGGAGTAGTCGTCCCAGTCGCGCTCGGCGACCAGGGCCCCGGGGGTGCCCACCGGCGACATGCCCAGGGTGGCGATGCGCTCGGCGACGGCGTCGGCCATCTCGCGCACCGCGTCGACCTGCGGGTCGAGCATCTGGTGCACGGCGATGAAGTTCGGGCCCACCACGTTCCAGTGGACGTGCTTGAGGGTCAGGTGCAGGTCCGTGAGGGCGGTGAGGCGGTTCTGCAGGACCGCCGCGACCTCGGCGCCCTGCTCGTTCGAGAGCCCGGGGACCGTGTAGAGGGGGTTCCCGGACGCCTTCAGCTTCTTGCTCTCCTTGGCCATGGCGCCACGGTAGGAGGGCCGCGACGCTCCCGCGCGCCGAGATCGCGCCCGCTCCCCGCGCCCGTCGCGCGCCCGGCCGGGCTCTAGCCTGAAGCGGTGACCGGTTCCCCCAAGCGCGTCTTCGCCGCCCGGCTGGCGGGCACGTCGGTGTTCGACCCGCAGGGCGACCAGGTGGGCCGGGTCCGCGACGTGGTGGGCGTGCTGCGCCCGCGGGGCCCGCACCGCGTCATCGGCCTGGTGGTGGAGGTCCCCGGCCGCCGCCGCGTGTTCGTGCCGATGACGCGCGTGACCAGCGTGGACACCGGGCAGGTCCTCACCACCGGCCTGGTGAACATGCGCCGCTTCGAGCAGCGCGGCACCGAGACGCTGCTGCTGGGCGAGCTGCTGGACCGCACGGTGGAGATGGCCGACGGCAGCGGTCAGGCCACCATCGAGGACCTGGGCCTGGAGCAGGCCCGCCCGCGCGACTGGCACCTGACGAAGCTGTTCGTGCGCCGCGGCACCGTGCCGCGCGGCCTGGGCGGCCGGCTGCGCCGGCGCGGGGAGACGATGACCGTGGACGTCGCCGCGGTCGTGGGCCTGACGATCCCCGACGCCGACCAGGGCGCCACGAACCTGCTGGCCGCCTTCGAGGAGCTGCGCGCCACCGACCTGGCGGAGGTCATCCACGAGCTGACCCCCAAGCGGCGCCGCGAGGTGGCCGCCGCCCTGGACGACGAGCGCCTGGCCGACGTGCTGGAGGAGCTGCCCGAGGACGACCAGGTGGAGATCCTCTCCGCGCTGGAGGGCGACCGCGCCGCGCACGTGCTGGAGGAGATGGAGCCCGACGACGCCGCGGACCTGCTCTCGGAGCTGCCCGCGGAGCAGGCCGAGCGGCTGCTGGCCCTCATGGAGCCCGACGACGCCGACCCGGTGCGCCGGCTGCTGGCCTACGACGAGCACACCGCCGGCGGCCTGATGACCTCCGACCCGGTGGTGCTGGCCCCCGACGCCACCGTCGCCGAGGCCCTGGCGCAGGTGCGCCGGGAGGAGCTGACGCCGCCGCTGGCCACGGCGGTGTACGTGTGCCGCCCGCCCCTGGAGACGCCCACGGGCCGCTACCTGGGCACCGCGCACCTGCAGCGGCTGCTGCGCGAGCCCCCGCAGACGCCGCTGGGGCAGGTCGTGGACACCGACGTGGAGCCGCTGGCCCCCGAGGAGACGCTGCAGGGCGTGACCCGCCAGCTGGCGGCGTACAACCTCGTCTCGCTGCCGGTGGTGGACGAGGACGGGCACCTGCTGGGTGCGGTGACCGCGGACGACGTGCTGGACCACCTGCTGCCCGAGGACTGGCGCGACACCGAGGAGGAGGTCTTCGAGGTGCGTCGTGGCTGACCGCGAGAGCCGGCGCGCCCTGCGCCGGGACCGCGCGGACGACCGCAAGGCGGTCGGCCTGGACACCCCCCGCGAGGCGCGCCGGCAGCTGATCGTGCGCCCGCAGGTGGACCCGGACGCCTTCGGGCGGGCCAGCGAGAAGTTCGCCCGCTTCATGGGCACCGGGCGCTTCCTGGTCTACATGACGGCCTTCGTCGTCGTGTGGGTCGTCTGGAACGTCGCCGCGCCGGAGCCGCTGCGCTTCGACCCGTACTCCTTCACCTTCCTGACGCTGGTGCTGTCCCTGCAGGCGTCGTACGCGGCCCCGCTGATCCTGCTGGCGCAGAACCGCCAGGACGACCGCGACCGCGTCCTCAACGAGCAGGACCGCGCCCGCGACGAGCGGGGCCTGGCCGACACCGAGTACCTGACCCGCGAGGTGGCGGCGCTGCGCATCGCGCTGCGCGAGGTGGCCACCCGCGACTTCGTGCGCTCGGAGCTGCGCAGCGTCCTGGAGGAGCTGCAGCAGGAGGACGCCGAGCGCGACGAGCGCGAGCCGGGCAAGCGCAAGGGCGGCAAGAAGCGCAAGCGCGCGGACGCCCCGGCCGGCAAGAGCGCGCGCGAGCGGGCCTCCGGGCGGGCGCCGGAGCGCGCCGGCGAACCGGCCGGCGACGGCGGGGGCACCGGCGAGCCCCTCGACGCGGGCGGCGACGCGGACGGCGAGGCGGGGGGCGAGGC
>NZ_JAAALM010000431.1 GCF_009906395.1 Kineococcus indalonis | reverse complement strand
TGGTGGAGGCCCACCCGGCCCCCGAGGACGGCCCCGCCCACGACGTCACCGTGCTCACCGCCGGCCCGGCGCACGCCGTGGAGGCGCTGCGCCGCGGGCTGGCCATGGGCGCCACCACGGCCGTGCACGTCCTCGACGACGCGGTCGCCGGCTCCGACGCCCTCGCCACCGCCCGCGTGCTGGCCGCCGCGGTGCGCCACCTGCACGCCCAGCGCCCCGTGGACGTCGTCGTCGCCGGCATGGCCGGCCTGGACGGGCTGACCTCCCTGGTGCCCGCGGCGCTGGCCGCGCACCTGGACTGGCCGCAGCTCACCCTCGCCGACCGCGTCGAGGTCGACCCCGCCGCCGGCACCGCCACCGTGCGCCGGGAGACCTCCCGCGACGCGGAGGAGCTGCGCGCCCCGCTGCCGGTGGTCCTCTCGGTCACCGACCAGGCGTTCCGCGCGCGCTTCCCCGCCTTCAAGGGCATCCTCGCCGCCCGCAAGGCGCCGGTGGAGGTGCTGTCCCTGGCCGAGCTGGGCGTGGAGCCGGCCTCCGTCGGCCTGGGGGGGTCCACCACCCGGGTCCTGCGGGCGCGCCCGCGCCCCGAGCGCCCCGACCGGGTCGTGGTCACCGCCGACGACCCCGCCGCCACGGCCGCGGCGCTCGCGGACTACCTGTCGCAGAAGGGTTTCGCGTGACGAACGTCCTCGTCCTCGTCGACCACGAGGGCTCGCAGCCGTACTCCACCGTCCCCGAGCTGCTCACCCTGGCGCGCTCCGTCGCCGCCGGCGGCGAGGTGCACGCGGTGTGGGTCGGCGAGGGGTGGGGCCCGGCGGCGGCCTCCGTGCTGGCCTCGCACGGCGCCGGCACCGCGCACGTCGTGACCGTCGAGGGCGCCGACGCGCACCTGACCGCCGCGACCGTCGACGCGCTGCGCGCCGTGCTGGAGCGGGTGGACACCCACCTGCTGCTGGTGGCCTCCACCTTCGAGGGCAAGGAGGCCGCCGCGCGCCTGGCCGTGCTCGCCGGCGCCGGGGTCGTCACCGACGCCACCACCGTCGAGGTCGGCGAGGACGGGCGCGTCGTGGCCGGCAAGGCCGTGCTCGCCGGCTCCTGGGCCACCCGCTGCGCCGTCACCGCGCCGCTGGCCGTGGTCACCGTCAAGCCGCACGCGGTGCTGGCCACCGGCGTGGAGCACGCCGGGGAGCCGGCCGTGGTGGAGCACCGCGTGGAGGCGTCGGCCGCGGCGCGCGCCGTGCAGCTGCTCTCGCGCGCGCCGCGCCCGCGCGGCGACCGGCCCGCGCTGGCCGAGGCGGAGGTCGTCGTCGTGGGCGGGCGCGGCACGAACGGCGACTTCGCGCCCGTGGAGGAGCTCGCCGACGTGCTCGGCGGTGCCGTGGGCGCCACCCGCGTGGCCACCGACGAGGGCTGGATCGGGCACGAGGCGCAGGTCGGGCAGACCGGCGTGACGATCAGCCCTCGGCTGTACGTGGGCGCCGGCGTCTCCGGCGCGGTGCACCACCGCGGCGGCATGGACGCCTCGGTCACCGTGGTCGCCGTCAACGAGGACCCCGACGCGCCGATCTTCGAGTTCGCCGACTACGGCGTCGTGGGCGACCTCACCGAGGTGCTGCCCGCGCTGAGCGCGGAGATCCGCCGCCGCCGCGGCTGACCGCCCCCACCCCCGCCTCCGCCGCCGGCCCCGGCGCGGCCCCGGCGCGCCGGGGCCGCGGAACGCTCCCGCCGCGCGGCGCGTTGCACCCCGTGCCGGACGTGGAGCAGGGGAGGACGAGAGCACCGCATGCACCGTCACTACAACGGCCTGAAGACCGCGGTCCTCTTCGGCGCGATCTGGGCGGTCCTGCTCCTGCTGGGCGGGCTGCTGGCGTCGGCGTTCCGCACGCCGGGGCTGGTGCTGGTGTTCGCGGTCCTCGGCGTGGCCACCTCCGCCTACGGCTACTGGAACTCCGACAAGCTGGCGATCCGCGCGATGCGCGCCCGGCCGGTCTCCGAGGCCGAGCAGCCGGGCATGTACCGGATCGTGCGGGAGCTGTCCACGCGCGCCCAGCAGCCCATGCCGCGCCTGTACGTCTCGCCCACGATGGCGCCCAACGCCTTCGCCACCGGCCGCAACCCCGACAACGCGGCGGTGTGCTGCACCGAGGGCATCCTGCAGCTGCTCGACGAGCGCGAGCTGCGCGGCGTGCTGGGCCACGAGCTGCTGCACGTCTACAACCGCGACATCCTCACCTCCTCGGTGGCCGGGGCCCTGGCCGGCGTGATCACCTCCGTGGCCCAGTTCGCCCAGTTCGGCGCCTTCTTCGGCGCCGCGGGCGGGCGCGACGAGGAGGGGCGCGCCAACCCCGTCGCCGTGCTGCTGCTGTCGCTGGTGGCGCCGCTGGCCGCCAGCGTCATCCAGCTGGCGATCTCCCGCACCCGCGAGTACGACGCCGACGAGGACGGCGCCCGCCTGACCGGCGACCCGCTGGCGCTGGCCTCGGCGCTGCGCAAGCTGGAGCTGGGCACCCGGCAGCTGCCGCTGCCGCCCGAGCGCGAGCTCGTCAACGCCAGCCACATGATGATCGCCAACCCGTTCCGCGGGCAGGGCTTCAGCCGGATGTTCTCCACGCACCCGCCGATGGCCGAGCGCATCGCCCGGCTGGAGGCGATGGCCGGCTACCGCCGCTGAGGCGGCGGCCGGCCACCGTCCCGGCGGTGGCTCAGCCGAGGACGTCGCCGAGCCAGCCGCGCACCCACGCCCAGGTCTCGCCCGAGGGGTCCAGGGCGTCGGCGTGCCCGAGCCCCTCGAGCAGCTCCGCGACGACCTCGTCGCCGGCGCCCCCGGCGGCGTCGGCGAAGGCCTGCGACTGCCAGGGCGGCACGGTCTCGTCGGCGCTGCCGTGCAGGACCAGCGAGGGCACCCCCAGCGGGACGAGGCGGGTGGGGTCGCCCAGCGCGTAGCGCTCGTCCACCTGCCCGGGCGGGCCCCCGAACAGGGCGGTGACGTTGGGGTCGCCGCCGTCGCCGCCCAGGGCGGTGGGGTTGAGCACGCCCGCCATGGAGGCGACGACCGCGGGCACCACGAGCGGGTCGGCGCCCGGCGCGCCCGCGGGCAGGCGGTGCCGGGCGGCGGCCCACACCGCCAGGTGGCCGCCGGCGGAGTGCCCCGCGAGGGCCACCCGGTCCGCCGGGAGGCCGTGCTCGTCGGCCGCGCGCGCGGCGAGGTCGACGGCGCTGGCCACGTCGGTGAAGGTGCTCGTCCAGCCGCCGCCGTCGCCCACGCCGCGGTAGTCGGCGTTGAGCACGGGCCAGCCGTCGCCCACCAGGTCGGCCACGAGCGCGTTGACGTCGCGGCGGTCCACGTCGGGGCCCCAGCCCCCGCCGTGCACGAGGACGACCAGCGCGTCGCGCCGGTCGCCGGCGGGCAGCCACAGGTCGGCCACCTGGCGCCGGTGGGCGCCGTAGCGCATCTCGCTGCGCCGGTCCTCGCCCAGGCCCTCGGGGGCCGGTGCGGCCCCGAGGGCCTGGGCGAGGACCGGCGCAGCGAGATGCGCTACGG
>NZ_JAAALM010000430.1 GCF_009906395.1 Kineococcus indalonis | reverse complement strand
GGGGCGAGCAGCGCGCAGCCCAGGGCCAGCGCGAGGGCGCGCAGCGGGGTGCGGGTGCGGCGGCGCCGCGCCTGCCGGCCCGCGTGCCGGCGCGGGCGCCGGTGCGCGTGCTGCTGCGGGCGGGGGTGGTGCTCCGGCACGGGGTCTCCCTGCTCGTGGACTTCTCCGTCAGCTCATCGGCAGATCGTCGCACCGGCTTGAGCCGGGTCCTTGCCCCGCCACCCGCCCGGCCGCTACCGTCCTGCTCGATACGCATCGACGAACGCCTCGACGACGAGCGCGGAGGGAGGGCGGCGTGGTCAGGGTCCCCACCAGCAAGGACGTGGCGCGCGTCGCCGGCGTCTCCCAGAGCACCGTCTCGTACGTCATGAGCGGCAAGCGGCCCATCTCGGAGAAGACGCGCCGCCTGGTCGAGGACGCGATGGCGCAGCTGACGTACCAGCCGCACGCGGGCGCGCGGGCGCTGGCGAGCCAGCGCACCAACGTCGTCGCGGCGGTCGTGCCGTTCCGCAGCTCCCTGAGCGCCCACGGGCTCATGGCGTTCGTGGAGGAGATCGCCCTGGCCGCCCGCGCCCGCGACTTCGACGTGCTGGTCGTCACGGCCGACGAGGGGCCCGGCGGCCTGCAGCGGGTGGCGGGCCGCGCGCTGTGCGACGCGGTCGTGGTCATGGAGGTGCGCACGCACGACGAGCGCGCCGCCGTGGCGCGCTCGCTGCCGCGCCCGGCGCTGTTCATCGGGTTCCCCGAGGACGCCGAGGGCCTGCACTGCATCGACTTCGACTTCGAGGACGCCGCCCGGCTGCTGGTCGCCGAGCTGGCGGCCGCGGGCCACCGCGAGGTCGTGGTGCTGGGCTGGGGCCGGGACGTGGAGGAGCACGGCATCAACTACGTGCCGCGCTTCCGGGACGCCGCGCGGGCCGAGGCCGACGCGCGCGGCGTGGCGCTGCGCTGGTGCGCGGTGGCGCCCGGGCAGGAGGACGTGGACGCCTGCCTGGACGACGTGCTGGCCGGGCGGCGCGGCGCGCCGCCGGGACTGCTGGTGACCACCGGCGCCCAGGAGGTCGTGAACTCCCTGGTGCGGCGCGGGCTGGTCCCCGGGCGCGACGTGGACCTGGTGGCGCTGTCCACGGACGCCGAGGCCGAGGCGCAGCAGGTGCCGCTGACGGCGGTGTCCACGCAGCCGCGCGACGTGTCCCGCCGGGCGATGGAGTGGCTCTTCGCCCTGCTGGACGACCCCGCCAGCCCCGGCGAGATGCGCCGGGTGCCCGCCGAGCTGACCCGCCGCAGCACCGCGAGAAGGACCGACGCCCACGACGCCGTGGGCACGAGGAGAGGAACGACATGGCTCGACGAGGAACCGTGCGGACCGGGCTGGCCGCCGTGCTGGCCGTGCCCCTGGTGCTCAGCGCCTGCGGCGGCGGCGGGGACGCGGGGGGGACCTCCTCCGGCGACGCCGGCACCCTGCGCGTGCTGGACTACTACAACTCCGACCCCAACGCCACGCTGTGGAACGACGCCATCGAGGCGTGCGGGGAGCAGATCGGCGTGCAGATCGACCGCGAGGCCGTGCCCGGCGAGAGCCTCATCCAGAAGGTGCTCCAGCAGAGCTCCTCGCGGACCCTGCCCGACGTGCTCATGCTCGACAACCCCGACGTGCAGCAGATCGCCGAGTCCGGCGCGCTGACCCCGCTGGGCGAGCTGGGCATCGACTCCACCGGTGTCGCCGAGGGCGTCCTGAAGGCCTCCACCTACGAGGGCGAGCTGTACGCCCTGCAGCCGGTGACCAACACGATCGCGCTGTTCTACAACAAGACCGTCCTGGAGCAGGCCGGCATCCAGCCGCCCACCACCTGGGACGAGCTCAAGGCCGCCGCCACCGCCCTCACCGAGGGCGACCGGTACGGGTTCGCGATGTCGAACATCAACACCTACGAGGGCACCTGGCAGTTCCTGCCCCTCATGTGGTCCAACGGCGGCGACGAGAAGGACATCGCCACCCCCGAGACGGCCGCCGCGCTGCAGCTCGTCAAGGACATGGTGGACTCCGGCTCGCTGTCGAAGTCCTCCGTGAACTGGTCGCAGGCCGACGTCGCCGACCAGTTCGCCGCGGGCAACGCCGCCATGATGATCAACGGGCCGTGGAACTTCGGCGTGCTGGACCCGGTGGAGGGCCTGGAGTACGGCATCGTGCCGATCCCGGCGCCCACCGCCGGCGGCACCGTCGTCTCCCCCTTCGGCGGCGAGGCGTGGGCCGTGCCGCAGACCGGCGACCAGGAGAAGCAGCAGAAGGCCGCCGACCTCGTGCAGTGCCTCAACGCCGACGAGAACCAGGTCGAGATCTCGGTCGCCACCGGCACCGTGCCCACCAAGCCCGAGCTGGCCGACGAGGTCTCCGCGCAGAACGCGAACCTGTCCACCTTCGCCGAGCAGGTCCCCGACCTGCGCGCCCGCACCGGCGAGCTGGGCCCGGAGTGGCCCGACGCCGCCACGAAGATCTACACGGCGGTGCAGAACGCGCTCGTGGGCGGCATGTCGCCCGAGGACGCCCTGCGGCAGGCCCAGGATGGCTGACCTCGCCGCCCCGCGGCGCGCGACCGGCGGGGTCAGCACCCCGCCGGCCGCGCCGGCCGCGCGCAGGGGCCCCTCGAAGCGGGTGGCCGGGCGGGCGGTCGAGGTCGCCTTCCTCGTCCCCGCCGTCCTCTACCTCGTGCTGTTCTTCGGCTACCCCATCGTCAAGAACGTCGTCATGGGGTTCCAGGAGTACACGACCCGCACCTTCTTCACCGGCGAGGCGCCCTGGGTGGGGCTGGCGAACTACGCCCACGTCGTCGGCGACGCCGTCTTCACCCGCTCCGTGGTCAACACGGTCCTCTTCACGGCCGGCTCGATCGCCGGGCAGTTCGTCGTCGGCCTGGCGATCGCGCTGTTCTTCCACAAGCGCTTCGCGCTCTCCGGGGTGCTGCGCTCGCTGATCCTGCTGCCCTGGCTGATCCCCATGATCGCCGGGACGGCGGTGTGGCGGTGGATCCTGGACACCGACAACGGCGCCCTGAACCGCATCCTGTCCGCGCTGCCGTTCGTCGACGTGCGCCCGGAGTGGCTCACCAGCACCTCGCTGGCGCTCGTGGCCGTCATCGGGGTGAACATCTGGCTGGGCATCCCGTTCAACATGACGATCCTGTACGGCGGGCTGCAGGAGATCCCCGAGGAGCTGTACGAGGCGGGCGCGCTGGACGGGGCGACCGGCTGGCGGGCGTTCCGGCACATCACCTGGCCGCTGCTGCGCCCGGTGGTCACCGTGGTGCTCGTCCTGGGCGTCGTCTACACGCTGAAGGTGCTCGACGTCATCCTCGGCCTCACCGGCGGCGGCCCGGCCAACGCCACCCAGACCATCGCCCTGGCCTCGTACATGTCGTCCTTCCGCGAGTTCGACTTCGGCGCGGGCGCGGCCCTGGGCAACATCCTCATCGTCATGTCCCTGGCCTTCGCGATCGTCTACCTGCGCGCCAACCGGCGCGCGGTGGACGAGTGAGGAGCGCGTCGTGAG
>NZ_JAAALM010000042.1 GCF_009906395.1 Kineococcus indalonis | reverse complement strand
GCCTCCTCGAGCCGACGGAGAACCGTGACCGATCCCCGCGACCCCGCTGACGACGCCACCACCGGGTGGGTGATCGCCGGCGCCGGCTGGGTGGCGCGCGACCACATGGCCCCGGCCCTGGCCGCCTCGCCCACCAGCCGCGTCGTCGCCGTCGTCGACCGCGACCTCGCCGCCGCGCGCGCCCTCGCGCAGCGCTTCCCGGGCGCCGCCGCCCACGACGACCTCGCCACCGCGTTCCGCGAGCCCGGAGCGCGCGCGGCCTACGTCGCCACCCCGAACCACGCCCACCGCGAGGTCGCCGCCGCCGCAGCCGCCGCCGGGCTGGCCGTGCTGTGCGAGAAGCCCCTGGCGGCGACCCTGGACGACGCCGCCGCCCTGGTGCAGGCCTGCGAGGAGGCCGGCGTGCTCGCCGCCACCGCGTTCGACCAGCGGTTCCACCCCGCCCACCGGCGCATCGCCGAGCTGCTCGCCGAGGGCGCCCTGGGCACCGTGACGAGCGTGCGGATCGTCTACGGCTGCTGGCTGCCGCCGGGCTGGGCGCCGCCGGGCAGCACGACCGGCGACAACTGGCGGGTGGACCCGGTGCGCGCCGGGGGCGGGGCCTACGTGGACCTCGCCCCGCACGGCCTGGACCTGGTGGGCGCCCTGCTCGGCGAGGACGTCGAGGTCGCCACCACCCACCTGCAGCACCGGGTGCACGACTACGCCGTCGACGACGGTTCGGTGCTCGTCGGCAGCACCGGTTCCGGCGTGCTGGTGAGCATCGCGAACTCCTTCAACACCGTGGAGACCCTGCCGCGCCGGCGCCTGGAGGTCGTCGGCACCCGCGGTCAGCTCGTCGCGACGAACACCATGGGCCAGACCGCCGGCGGCACCCTGGAACTGCTCGACGCCGCCACGGGGGAGTCCTCGCCCGTGGAGTTCGACACCGCGACCTCGCCGTTCGCCGCGCAGGTGCGCGCGGTGGAGCGGGCCCTGGCGGACCCGGCGCGCTGGCCGTTCCCGCTGGCGCGCGACCTGCGCCTGCTGCACCTGCTGCACGGCGCCCTCGGCGCCGGGGTGCCCGGCACCCGCCCCGACCCCGTCCTGACCGCGCAGGAGGCCTGAGCGATGACCGGCCCGAACGACTCCCACGAGCTGCGCGGCGTGCGCGCGGGCGAGCTCGCCCCGCTGCCCACCCGGGCGCACCGCAGCCACCGCGCCTACTCGTGCACGAACTGCGGGCACTGGCAGCGCTGGTTCGCGCACACGCCGCCGCCGCAGTGCCCGGTGTGCGCGGACGTGCGCAACGAGCTGCCCGAGGAGGGTTTCGCGTTCCGCACCGAGCGCGAGGTCGACGCCCTCGTGGAGACGTCCTGGCGCCAGGCGGTGCCCGGGGTCACCGAGTTCTGGTGCGACCCCGTCGTCGGCCTGGGCTCGCACGGCTGGGTGCTGGAGACCGCCGACGGCCTGCTGGGCTTCGAGGCCGCCCCCTGGTACAGCGCCGCGGCGCTGGCCGAGCTGCGCCGCCGCGGCGGGCTGCGGGTGCTGGCCTCCAGCCACGTGCACGGCTTCGGGGGCCTGTGGCAGCTGCAGGACGAGCTGGACCCGCCGGTGCTCGCCGTCGGCGTCGAGGACCTGGTGTGGACCAAGGCGTTCCGCGTCACCTGGCCGGCCGACGAGGTCCTGGAGCTCGCGCCCGGCACCTCGATGCACCGCACCGGCGGGCACTTCCCCGGCCACAGCGTCCTGCACGACGCCGGCCGCGGGCTGCTGTTCTGCGGGGACTCCCTGAAGATCGACCTGAACCCCGACGGCAGCCCCGCCGCGCTCAGCGCCCACAAGGCGTTCCACGCGCAGATCCCGCTCTCGCGAGCGGAGCTGCGGCGCATGCGCGAGACCGTCGGCGCGCTGGAGTTCGAGACGGTCTTCAGCCCCTTCGAGTTCGCCACCGGCGTCACCACGCGCCACGTGCTCGCCCTGGTGGACCACATGCTCACCCACCCGCCGTCGGCGGCGCCGGTGCCGATGGACGTGCTGGCCCCGGCCGCGGCGGTGCTCGCGTGAGCGCCCCCACCTCCCGCCCCCTGGTCGTCGACCACCCCGTCGACACCGCCGCCGAGCACACGGCCACCACCCGGTTCCGCGACGTCCTGGGCAGCCGGGACCGCTACGAGTTCCCCACGTACCGCCTGGACGCCGTCGGGCTGCCGTCGTGGTGGACGATCGCCGCCGTCGGGCCCAGCGCCTCGGCGGCCATCGGGCACGGCTACGGGGCCACCGACGCCGACGCGCGCCGCTCCAGCTGGGGCGAGTCCGCCGAGCTGGGCCTGCTGCGCGAACGGGTCGCCACCCTGGAGCACCGCCGCGGCACGCGCGCGCAGCTGGTCGGTGAGCTCGGCGCGGACGCCGTGCTCGACCCGCCGGCGCTGTGCCTGGACGCCGGCGCCCCGTACTCGCCCGGCGCGGTGCTGAACTGGCTGCCGCTGCAGCGCTGGGGCACCGGCGAGCGCGTGTGGGCGCCCGCCGACGTCGTGCTGCGCGACGCCGACGAGCTGCCGCCGGGCATGGTCGACGACCTGCCCCGGCTGGTCACCCGGCACGGCAACGGCCTGGGCGCCGGCGACTCCCTGCACCGCGCCGTCGCCCACGGCATCGGCGAGCTGCTGCAGCGCGACGGCAACGGCACCCGCTTCCGCGCGATGGACACCGGCGTCGTGCTCGACCTCGGCCCCGGCGACGAGCAGGTGGCCGACCCCGCCACCCGCGAGGCGCTGGCGAAGCTGCGCGCGCAGGGCGTGACGGTCGTGCCCAAGCTGGCCAACGACTGGTGGGGGGTCGTCAACGTCACCGTCGTCGGCGCCGACGACGACCCGCTGCAGCCGGTGATGGTCACCGCCGCCGGCGAGGCCGCCCACCCCGACCGCGAGGTCGCGCTGCGCAAGGCGGTGCTGGAGTTCGCCGCCGCCCGCTCGCGCAAGGCCTTCACCCACGGCTCGCTGGAGGCGGTGGCCGCCATCAGCCCGCCGGGGTACCTGCAGCGCTACGCCGCCGACCCGGCCACCCAGGAGGAGCGGGCGCTGCGCGGGATGCTGCGCTGGCTGCGCGCGGACGCCGCGCAGCTGCGCGCCCTGCTGGAGCCGGTGGTGCTCGCCGAGCGCAGCCGCGTCCGGTTCGACTCCCTGCCCACCTGGTCCGCGCCGCCCGGCGCCGACGAGCAGGAGGCGCTGGCCGCGCACCTCACCGGGCTGCTGCGCGAGCGCGGCTTCGACGTCCTCGTGCTCGACTGCTCGGAGCCCGGCTCCGGGGTGTCCGTCGCCCGCGTCGTCGTGCCCGGCCTGGAGGTGGAGATCATGAGCTACGGCCGCATCGGCGAGCGCGGCGCGGCGGACCTGCTCGCCCGCGGCGACGGGCGCACCGGCCTGCACGGCATCGTCGGCCTGGGCGCGCCCGGGGGGCCCGGCGTGCCCGGCGGTGCCGCGCCCGTGCACCTGACCGACGGCGCCCGCGAGCGCCTGGGCGGGCCGGTGTGGCTGGACCGCGCCGCGATCGACCGCGTGCTGGGCGAGCTGTACCCGCTGTACCGCGAACCCGCCCTGCACGCCGCCGCCGTCGCCCTGCGGCAGGGGTGGGACGCGTGAGGATCTGCTTCGTCAGCCGCCGCTACTGGCCGGCGGTGTCCGGGATGAGCGTGTACGCCGAGAAGCTCCTGGGCGAGCTGACCGCCCGCGGGCACGAGGTCGTCCTCGTCTCGCAGTTCCGCGGCGACCCGGCCGGCAGCGCCGTCTACGGCGGCGGCCCGCCGCCCGCGGACCGCGTGCCCGCGGGGGTGCGCGCGGTCGGGCTGGAGGCGCTGGGCGAGCAGCGCGTCGCCGAGGGCCTGCCCGCCGACTTCGCCGCCGACGTCGCCGCGATGCGCGACACCGTCCTGCGCCTGCACGAGGAGCAGCCCTTCGACCTGCTGCACGCGCAGTACGCCTGGCCCACCGGCGAGGCCGTGCTGCAGGCCTCCGCCCAGCTCGGGCTGCCCTCGGTGGTCAGCGTGCAGGGCGGCGACGGGCACTGGGTGGGCCTGTGCTGCCCGGAGCACTCCGCCGCCATCCGCACCGTGCTGGACCGCGCCGGCGCCGTCCTCATCGGCTCGCGCTCCTTCGCCGACGAGGTCACCTCGCACCACGGCACCGACCCGGGGCGCTTCACCCTCGTCGGCGGCGCCACCGACACCGGCGCGTTCACCCCGGCCGACGAGGGCGCCGTCGGCGCCCTGCCCGCCGAACGCCCGGTCACGCTGCTCTTCCACGGCCGCGTGGACCGCCGCAAGGGCGTGCTGGACCTGCTGCACGCCCTGGCCGCGCTGCGCGCCCGGGGCCGCGACGTGCGCCTGCTCGTCTCCGGCATCGGCCCCGACGTCACCGCCGTGGCCGACCTCGTCGCCGAGCTCGGCCTGGGCGGGGCCGTCGAGCAGCGCGGGTACACCCCCCACGAGGCCGCCCCCGGCGTCTACCGCGAGGGCGACGTGTTCGTCTCCCCGACGCAGTCGGAGGGCTTCTCCAACACGATCCTGGAGGCCATGGCCGCCGGGCTGCCCGTGGTGACCACCCGCACCGTCGGCGTCGTGGACTGCGTGCGCGACGGCGAGAACGGCCTGCTGCACGACGTCGGCGACGTCGCGGGCCTGACCGCCGCGCTGGAGCGGCTGCTGGACGACCCCGCCCTGGGCCCGGAGCTGGCGCAGCAGGCGCTGGCGGAGGTGCGCGCGGTGTGGTCCTGGTCGGCGCTGACCGGGCGCGTGGAGGAGGTCTACGACCGCCTCGCCGGCACCGCCCCGGACACCTCGTGGACCGCGCTGCCGCCCGGGCGGCGGCACACCAGCGCCGGCCGCGGCGTCGAGCCCGCCGAACCGGCCGCCGGGTGCCGGTTCCTGTCCGCCCCGCACCTGCTGTGAGCACCGCGCCCGCCGCGCCGACCCCGCCGCCCGGGGCGGCGCGGGTGCTGGCGGTCTCCCCGCACCTGGACGACGCCGCGTTCTCCGCCGGCGGGCTGCTGGCGGGCCTGGCCGCCGCCGGCGCGGACGTGCTGGTGGTCACCGTCCACACCGGGAGCGTGGCCCGGCCCACGGGCTTCGCGCTGGCCTGCCAGACCGACAAGGGCCTGGCGCCGGACGTGGACTACATGGCGCTGCGCCGCGCCGAGGACGAGGCCGCCATGGCGGCCCTGGGCGTGCGCGGGCACCACCTGCCGCTGCTGGAGGCCCCGCACCGCGGCTACACCAGCGCCGCCGCGCTCTTCGGGCCCGTCGTCGCCGGCGACGAGGACGGCCCGCGCGCGGTCGAGGACGCCGTCGAGGAGGTCCTGGAGGAGCGGTTCGCCGGCGCCGTGGACCTGCTGCTGGGCCCGCAGGCCCTCGGCGACCACGTCGACCACCGCCACGTGCGCGCCGCCCTCGACGCGCTCGCGCACCGGCGGCACCTGCCGCTGGCCCGCTGGGCGGACACCCCGTACGTGCTGCGCCCCGGCGCCGACGCGCCCGCCGGCGCCCCCCGCCGGCCGTGGGAGGGGGAGCTGGAGGCCAAGGTCGCCGCGTGCGCGGCCTACGCCACCCAGCTCGGCTTCCAGTTCGACGGCGAGGCGGCCATGGCCCGGGCGCTGCGCGCCCTGCCGGAGACCTTCGACCCCCCGCTGCCGGCGCGCCCCTGAACCGGTCCGGGCGGGCCCGCCCCGCCCGCTGGCGGGAACCGGACGTCTTCCGGCGGGGGCCTGCCGGGCACCCCGCACCGGCGCGCGCGGCTGCGCAGACTGGTCCCACCCCCCGCCGCCGCCGCGGCGGACCGCGGAGAGGACGGGCCGGATGGAGCACACCGCTGCGCACCCCGAGGGCGACGCCGAGCACCCCGGCGAGGAGCTGGCGGCGCTGACCCCGGTGGGCCGCATGGTGATGACCACCGACGGCACCGTGACCGCGATCCTCGCCCACGCGGTCGGCGAGCGGATCGTGCTCGGCGGCACCGCCCGGCACCGCCTCGCGGCGCCCGGGCCCGCCGCGGCGCACCTGCGCCTGCCCGCCGGCGCGCCGGTGGAGCTGCGCACCGTGCAGCTGGTCGGCGAGCGCACCGGCACCCGCTACGTGCGGGCCGAGACGCTGGTGTCCACCGCCGCGCTGCCACCGGCGTTCCGCGAGGACCTCGCCCGCGGCACCGAGACGATCGGCCGGCTGCTGCGCGCGCACCGGCTGGAGACCTACCGCGAGGTCGTCGACGCGCGCGTCTCGCCCGCCGAGGGCACCTGCCGGCGCACCTACACCGTCTCCGCCGGCGGGGTGCCGGTGCTGCTCATCACCGAGCGCTTCGAGGCGGCGTGCCGGTTCCTGGCGGCCAGCCTGCCGGCGCAGGGCCGCCGGGAGGGCGTGCAGCCGGTGCCCGGCGCCGCCTGAACCGCGCCGTCGGGGCACCGGGCCGCCCGGCCCCGCGGGCTCAGCCCTGCGCGGTGCGCGGCACGATCCGCAGGACCACGCGCTCGACCTCGCGGCGGCGCACCACCCGCTCGACGAAGCGGACCACCCGGTGCTCGAAGCGGTACTGCCGCCGCACCAGCTCCGCGCCCGGCGCCGCGTCGGCGCCGGTGAGCACCTCGGCGCTGCCGGCGACCGGCTCGGCGCCCGCGCGCACCCGGCCGGCGCGGTCGCAGGGCACCAGCTCCACGCGCGGGTCGTTGCGCACGCGCTTGACCTTGGCGCTGTGCGCGGGGGTGACCACGACGAGGGCGTCGCCGTCGCGGGCCACCCACACCGCGGTGGCGACCGGCTCGCCGGAGCGGCGGTGGGTGGTCAGCGAGACGAACGACTCGTCCCCGAGGGCGGTGAACCGCTGCTCGGTCGTGGGCGTGCTCATCGGCGGGCCTCTCGTGGGCGGCGCGCGGGCTGGCCGCGGCACCGGTGCGGTGGGTACCGCCCGATCCTGCGCGACGCGGGCTCGCGCGGGCGCGCGCGGCGCCCGGGCTCGTCAGGACCCTGCCGGGCTGCCGCGGCGGCAGGGCGAGGGGTGGTGGTGCCCGCGGGGACCGGTACCGGGGTGCTCACGGTCGCCGGGGCGGGGGAGCGCCGCGAGGCGCTGGAGGGGAGAGGTGCCCCCGGCAGGACTCGAACCTGCGCACACGGCTCCGGAGGCCGATGCTCTATCCGCTGAGCTACGGGGGCTCGAGCAGGATCAACCGTACCAGCGTCCGCGGGCGCGCCGGACCAGCGGGGGCCCGCCGGCGCGCGCCCGGAGGGGTGGGTCCCCGCGGGTAGGCTTGTGCCCCGTGACCCCCGCCGAGCTCTCCACCGCCCTGCGGGACGCTCTGATGTCGGCCGTGCAGGCCGGTGAGCTGTCCCTCGACCCCGCCGACGTCCCGGCCGAGGTCCGCGTGGAGCGCCCCAAGAACCGCGACCACGGCGACTGGGCGACCAGCGTCGCCCTCCAGCTGGCCAAGCGGGCCGGTCGCGCGCCGCGCGAGGTCGCCGCGCTCGTGCAGGAGCGGCTGGTGCGGGTGCCCGGCGTCAAGGCCGTCGACATCGCCGGCCCCGGGTTCCTCAACGTCACCCTCGACGCCGCCGCGGCCGGTGAGCTGGCCCGCTCGATCGTCGAGGCCGGCGCCGCCTACGGCACCGCCGCCGAGCCCACCGGCGAGAAGGTGAACCTCGAGTTCGTCTCCGCCAACCCCACCGGCCCGATCCACCTGGGCGGCACCCGCTGGGCCGCTGTGGGCGACTCCCTCGCGCGCATCCTCACCGCCGCCGGCGCCGAGGTGACCCGCGAGTACTACTTCAACGACCACGGCGCGCAGATCGACCGCTTCGCGCGCTCGCTGCTGGCCGCCGCGCACGGCGAGCCCACCCCCGAGGACGGCTACGGCGGCGCCTACATCGGCGAGATCGCCCAGCAGGTCCTCGCGCGCGTGCCCGGGCTGCCGCAGCAGCCGCGCGAGCAGCAGCAGGAGACGTTCCGCCGCGAGGGCGTCGAGCTGATGTTCGCCGAGATCAAGGAGTCCCTGGCGGGCTTCGGCGTCGAGTTCGACGTCTACTTCCACGAGGACTCCCTGCACGCCTCCGGCGCGGTGGAGCGCGCGGTGGCGCGCCTGCGCGAGCTGGGCCGCGTCTACGAGGCCGACGGCGCGACCTGGCTGCGCACCAGCGACTTCGGCGACGACAAGGACCGCGTCGTCGTCAAGAGCGACGGGCAGCCGGCGTACATCTCCGGCGACCTGGCCTACTACCTGGACAAGCGCGAGCGCGGTTTCGACCGCTGCGTGCTCATGCTCGGCGCGGACCACCACGGCTACGTCGGCCGGATGATGGCGATGTGCGCGGCGTTCGGCGACGAGCCGGGGCGCAACCTCGAGATCCTCATCGGGCAGATGGTCAACCTCGTCAAGGACGGCACGCCCGTCCGGATGAGCAAGCGCGCCGGCACCGTGGTGACGCTGGAGGACCTCGTCGAGCAGGTGGGCGTGGACGCCGCCCGCTACTCCCTGGTGCGCTCCTCGGTGGACACCCCCATCGACGTCGACCTGGACCTGCTCGTCAAGCGCAGCAACGACAACCCCGTCTACTACGTGCAGTACGCGCACGCGCGCACCGCGAACGTCGCCGTGAACGCCGCGGCCGCCGGGGTGCGCCGCGAGGACGCCTTCGACCCCGCGCTGCTGACCGACGAGACGGAGTCGCTGCTGCTGGCGGCCCTGGCGGAGTTCCCCTCCGTCGTCGCCCGCGCCGGCGAGCTGCGCGAGCCGCACCGCCTGGCCCGGTACCTGGAGGAGCTGGCGGGCCGGTTCCACAAGTTCTACGACGCCTGCCGGGTCACCCCCCGCGCCGGCGAGGAGGTCACCGACGTGCACCGCACCCGCCTGTGGGTGAACGACGCCACCCGCCAGGTGCTGGCCAACGGCCTGGGCCTGCTGGGCGTCGGCGCCCCGGAGCGCATGTAGTGGCGCGCTCGCACGAGGCCGGCCAGCTGCACTCGCCGGGTTCCTCCTCCATCGCCTACGTGCCCGCGTGGCTGCGCCCGCCGGCCGACGTCAACGAGCTGCTGCCGCAGCTGTGGGCGCGCACCGTCGAGCGCGGCGCCGACGGCGCCGTGCGCGTGGGCGGGGTGAGCGTGCAGGACCTCGCCGCCGAGCACGGCACCCCGCTGTACGTGGTGGACGAGCTGGACTTCCGCACCCGCGCCACGGCGTTCCGCGACGCCTTCGCCGACGCCTTCGCCGACCTGTGCGGCGGGGCGGACGTCTACTACGCGTGCAAGGCGTTCATCGCCACCGGCGTGGCGCGCTGGCTCGCCCAGGACGGCCTGGGCCTGGACGCCGCCTCCTCCGGCGAGCTCGAGCTGGGCCTGCGCGGCGGGGTGCCCGGCGAGCGGGTCGTGCTGCACGGCAACAACAAGTCGCGGGGGGAGATCGAGAAGGCGCTGCGCGCCGGCGTCGGGCGCATCGTCGTGGACAACCTCCAGGAGGTCGACACCGTCGCCGACGTCGCCCGCTCCCTGGGCGTCGTCGCGCCCGTCATGCTGCGCGTGACCGTCGGGGTGGAGGCGCACACGCACTCCTACATCGCCACCGCCCACGAGGACCAGAAGTTCGGCCTGTCGCTGGCCTCCGGGGCCGCCGAGGCCGCCGTGGCGCAGGTCCTCACCCGCCCCGAGCTGCGCCTGACCGGCCTGCACAGCCACATCGGCTCGCAGATCTTCGACATGGGCGGCTTCGAGGTCTCCGCCCGCCGCCTGCTGGGCCTGCACCGCACCGTCGAGCGCGAGCACGGCGTGACGCTGCCGGAGATGGACCTCGGCGGCGGCTTCGGCGTGGCCTACACCTCCGAGCACGACCCGCTGGCGCCCACCGAGATCGCCGGGCGGCTGGCCGAGATCGTGGCGCGCGAGTGCCTCGTGCAGGGCATCGCGGTGCCGCGCATCTCCGTCGAGCCCGGCCGCGCCATCGCCGCGCCGAGCACCTTCACGCTGTACACCGTGGGCACCACCAAGGACGTCCAGCTGGACGCCGGCGTGCGCCGTCGCTACGTGTCCGTGGACGGCGGCATGAGCGACAACATCCGCACCGCCCTGTACGACGCGGACTACTCCGCCACGCTCGCCTCGCGCGCCTCCGACGCGACCGGGGTGCTCTCCCGCGTGGTCGGCAAGCACTGCGAGAGCGGCGACGTCGTCGTCAAGGACGAGTTCCTGCCCGGCGACGCCCGCGCCGGCGACCTGCTCGCGGTGCCCGGCACCGGGGCGTACGGGCGCAGCATGGCCAGCAACTACAACCAGGTCGCGCGCCCGGCCGTGGTGTCCGTGCGCGACGGCTCCTCGCGCGTGCTGGTGCGCCGCGAGACCCCGGAGGACCTGCTGGCGCTCGACGCGGGGTGACGGGCGCGCGGCGCGCGCGGGCCGCGCGGTCTGAGAAGGTGTCCTCTGCCCCGCGGGGGCCGAGGTGATCGGGACGGTGGAGGGACAGCTGCGGTGGAGCCGGTGAAGGTCGCGTTGCTCGGGTGCGGGGTGGTCGGCACCGAGGTGGCCCGGCTGCTGACGACGCAGGCCGACGAGCTCGCCGCCCGCGTGGGCGCGCCCCTGGAGCTGACCGGCATCGCGGTGCGCCGCCTGGGCCGCGACCGCGGCCTGCCGGTGGACCCCTCGCTGTTCACCACCGACGCGGAGGGCCTCGTCGCCCGCGCCGACGTCGTCGTGGAGGTCATCGGCGGCATCGAGCCGGCCCGCTCGCTGATGCTGCGGGCGATCGAGCACGGCGCCTCCGTGGTGACGGCCAACAAGGCGCTGCTGGCCGAGGACGGCCCGGCGCTGTACGAGGCGGCCGCCAAGCACGGCGTCGACCTCTACTACGAGGCCTCCGTGGCCGGCGCCATCCCGCTGCTGCGGCCGCTGCGCGAGTCCCTGGCCGGCGACCGCGTCACCCGCGTGCTCGGCATCGTCAACGGCACCACCAACTACGTGCTGGACCAGATGGACAGCACCGGCATGGGCTTCGCCGAGGCCGTGGAGCAGGCCCAGTCGCTGGGCTACGCCGAGGCCGACCCGACCGCCGACGTGGAGGGCTTCGACGCCGCCGCCAAGGCCGCGATCCTGGCCTCCCTGGCCTTCCACACCCGCGTGGGCCTGGACGAGGTGCACCGCGAGGGCATCACCGGGGTCTCGGCCGCCGACGTGCGCGCCGCGCAGGCGCAGGGCTGCGTGGTGAAGCTGCTGGCCATCGCCGAGCGCAGCACCGGTCCCGGCGGCGAGGACGCCGTCTCGGTGCGCGTGCACCCCGCGATGCTGCCGCGCGGGCACCAGCTCGCCGGGGTGCGCGGGGCGTTCAACGCGGTGTTCGTGGAGGCCGAGGCCGCCGGTGAGCTGATGTTCTACGGCCCGGGCGCGGGCGGCCAGCCCACCGCCAGCGCCGTGCTCGGCGACGTGGTGGCCGTGGCCCGGCACCGCGTGGCCGGCGGGCGCGGCCCGGGGGAGTCGGCCTACGCCGACCTGCCCGTGCTGCCCATGGACGAGACCGTGACCCGCTACCACGTCCGCCTGGACGTGGCGGACAAGCCGGGCGTGCTGGCCCAGGTGGCGGGCGTGTTCGCCGCCCACGGCGTCTCGATCGAGGCCGTGCAGCAGCGGCAGGAGCAGGCCGGGCCCGGCGGCGGGCGCGCGGTGCTCGTCGTGGTGACCCACAGCGCGCCGGACGCGGCGCTGGCGGCGACGGTGGACGAGCTGGAGGACCTGGAGATCGTGGACTCGGTGGCGGGCGTGCTGCGCGTGGAGGGCGTCGACGCGAAGGGGGGCGTCGCCTGATGGCGCACGTGTGGCGGGGCCTGATCGAGGAGTACCGCGGCCGCCTGCCGGTCAGCGAGAGCACCCCCGTGGTGACCCTGGGCGAGGGCGGCACGCCGCTGGTGCACGCCCGGCACCTGTCCGAGCGCGCCCGCGGGCGCGTCTACCTCAAGGTCGAGGGCTGCAACCCCACCGCGTCCTTCAAGGACCGCGGCATGACGGTGGCGATGAGCAAGGCCAAGGAGGCCGGCGCCGAGGTCGTCGTCTGCGCCTCCACCGGCAACACCTCCGCCTCGGCGGCGGCCTACGCCACCGCCGCCGGCATCCGCTGCGCGGTGCTCGTGCCGGACGGCAAGATCGCCATGGGCAAGCTGTCGCAGGCGGTGGCCCACGGCGCCACGCTGCTGCAGGTCGACGGCAACTTCGACGACTGCCTCACCCAGGCCCGCAAGCTCGCCGAGGCGTACCCGGTCGAGCTGGTGAACTCCGTGAACCCCTACCGCATCGAGGGGCAGAAGACCGGCGCCTTCGAGGTCGTCGACGTGCTCGGCGACGCGCCGGACATCCACGCGCTGCCCGTCGGCAACGCCGGCAACATCACCGCGTACTGGAAGGGCTACTGCGAGTACGCAGCCGACGGCGTGGCGACGAAGCGGCCCCGCATGTGGGGCTTCCAGGCCGCCGGCGCGGCGCCGCTGGTGGCGGGCCACCCGGTCGACGAGCCCGAGACGATCGCGACCGCGATCCGCATCGGGCACCCCGCCTCCTGGAGCGGGGCGACGACCGCGCGCGACGACTCCCGCGGGCGCATCGACGCGGTCACCGACGAGCAGATCCTCGCCGCCCACCGCTGGCTGTCCTCCAGGGAGGGCGTCTTCGTCGAGCCCGCCTCCGCCGCCGGCGTGGCCGGCCTGCTCGCCGCGTGCGAGGCGGGCGAGGTCGAGGAGGGCCAGACCATCGTCATCACGGTCACCGGCCACGGCCTGAAGGACCCGCAGTGGGCGCTGGAGCTGGCCGGCGGCACGGGCGCGGACGGAGCGCGCCGCGCCGTGGAGCCCGTGCGCGTGCAGCCCGACGCGGTCACCATCGCGCGGGCCCTGGACCTCGACGTCTGAGGCGGGAGCGGACGTGAGCGCTGCCCCCGGCACCCCGGCGGCCACCCGGGCGACGTCGGCCGAGCTGCCCGCCGGCACGGCGACGACCGTGCGCGTGCCCGCCACCAGCGCCAACCTCGGCCCCGGCTTCGACGCCTTCGGCCTGGCGCTGGACCTGCACGACGAGGTGCGCGCGCGCGTGGTGCCCGGCGGCGTGCGGGTGCACGTGGAGGGCCAGGGCGCCGGCCGCCTGCCCGGCGACGCCCGCCACCTGGTGGCGCGGGTCGCGCTGGAGGCCCTGGCCGCCGCCGGCTGCGCCGTCGAGGGACTGGAGCTGGTGTGCCGCAACGCGATCCCACAGGGCCGCGGGCTCGGCTCGTCCGCCTCCGCGATCGTGGCGGGCCTGGCCGTGGCGGAGGGGCTGGCCCAGGCCGCCGGCCTGCCGGGCGCGGCGGGGCACGAGGCGCGCGAGCGGCTGCTGCTGGAGTCCAGCCGCCGCGAGGGGCACCCGGACAACGCCGCCCCGGCCGTCTTCGGCGGCTTCACCATCGCCTGGACGCGCGGGGACGACCCCACGCACCCGGAGGCGGTGCGCTCGGTGCGCCTGCCCGTGCACCCCGAGGTGCGCGCCGTCGTGTGCGTGCCCGCGGAGGAGCTGGCCACCTCGCGCGCGCGGGCGCTGCTGCCCGCCACGGTGCCGCACGCGGACGCGGCGCTGACCGCCGGCCGCGCGGGCCTGCTCGTGCACGCGCTGACCAGCGCCCCGGAGCTGCTGGTGGACGCCACGGTGGACCGGCTGCACCAGGACCAGCGCGGCCCGGCGATGCCGCGCACCGCGGCCCTGCTGCGCCTGCTGCGCGCCCGCGGCCTGGCCGCCGTCGTCTCCGGCGCGGGCCCGAGCGCGCTGGTGCTGGTGCCCGCCGCGCGCGTGGCGGAGGTGCAGGAGGTGGCCGCGGCCCACGGCGGCTGGCAGGTGCTGGCCCTGCCGGTGGCCGAGCACGGCGTGAGCTGGACCCCCGGCGCCTGAGCGCGCGGCGCCCCGGTGGGGCGACGCGCCGCGGAGCCGTTCGAGGGAGCGGGAACGCTCTGGAGCACCGTGGTGTTACGATCGTGCCAGCACCTCACCGGCGGGGTCGCGTTCCCCTTCTGCGCATGCTCTCCTCGCCGCACGGTGCGCCTCCACGAGTGCTTCGCGCCCCTCAGCGCGTCCGTGGACCAAGTTCCTGCCCGTTCCGGGCAGTCATCGCGACCGTGCCCACTCTGACTGGCCAGTCGCTGGACGAGGGGGAAGGACCTTCGTGACCGACACCACCGACATCGCTGCCCCTGGCGGCGCCACCACCGGCGGCGACGCCGACGCGCCCGCGCCCCGCCGCACCGGCAGCCTCTCCGCCCTGCGCCTGCCCCAGCTGCAGGCCCTGGCCGCGGAGCTCGGCATCAGCGGCACCGGCCGCATGCGCAAGGTGGACCTGCTCGCCGCGATCCGCGAGCACCAGGCGGCCGTGCCGCAGCGCTCGACCCGCCCGGCCGCCGACGCGGCGCCGAGCGTGCCCGCCGCCGCCCCGGTGCAGACCGTCCCGGTGCAGACCGCGCCCGTGCAGACCGCACCCGCCGCCGTGAGCGCCCCCGCCGAGCAGACCGCC
>NZ_JAAALM010000429.1 GCF_009906395.1 Kineococcus indalonis | reverse complement strand
TCCTGAGCCCGCCCCGCGCCCCGCGGGTGCGGGGCGCGCCCCCTCAGCCCAGCGCGGGGGAGCCCTCGCGCGCGCGCAGGTCCACCGGCGCCGCGCCCCCGTCCGCGCCCGTGGCCGCGTCGGCGCCCTCCCCGGGCGCGTCGGGGGCGGTGGCCGAGGCGACGTCGCGGTGCAGGCGCAGGCTGCGCAGGCCCGGGAAGTCCAGCACGTCGGTGCGCGTGCCGAGCACCACCCGCAGCGGGGTGCCGCCGCGCTCGCAGCGGCGGTGGGCGCTGGTGAGCACCGAGACGCCCACCGACCCCAGGTAGCCGACCTCCGAGAGGTCCACCACCACCGGGTGCGGCGGCTCGGCCTCCTCGACCGCGCCGGCCACGGCCGCGGAGAACGCCGGCGCCGAGGCCAGGTCCACGTCGCCCGACACCCGCAGCACCGGCACCCGCCCGTCGCCCGGCCAGGACACCGCCACGTCCGGCACCGGCTCGGCGTGCGCCGCGGCCGGCGCGGGCCCCTCGCCGCCCGCCTGGCGGGTGAAGGTGGTCTGCAGCACGTCGTCCAGGCGGGTGCGCACGTTCCCGGGCAGCTCCAGCCCGCTGCGGCACAGGGCCACGACGCGCTCGGCGAGGACGGCGAGCTTGACGTTGCGCTGCTGCGAGCACCACCGCAGCAGCTCGAAGGCCTCCTCGGCGCCGGTGCCGTACACGAGCATCAGCGCGCCCTTGGCCTGGTCGATCACCTGGCGCGACTCCAGCGCCGTGCGCAGGTGCACCGCGGCGACCTCGCTGACCTCCCGCAGCACGTCGCCGGTGACGTCCACGACCTGGCCGCCGAAGGTGCGCACCGGCCCGCGCGCGCCCCGCCCGTCCGCCGGGCGGCCCGTCAGCGCGGCCCACCGCCGGCCCCCGCGGCCGTCGTCGAAGGAGACCAGGGCGCCGAAGGGGCCCCGGCCGCAGGCGGCGGCGGTGAGCTCGTCGCGCAGCCGCTGCGCGTCGCGCGGCTGCAGGTGCGCGCACAGGCGCTCGGTGGTGCTCACCGCCTCCTCCGGCGGCAGGCGCAGCACCGCGCGCGCGGCGGGGGACCAGCGCCAGCGGTCCTCGACGACCTCGACGGAGAACGCCCCGGCGGGGGCGGGAGCGGGGGTGGCGCGCTGCGGCTCGTGAGCGGCGTCCATGCGGCCTCCAGCGTGCGGCGGCCCGGCGGGCCGCTCGGTGCGGGTGCTGCCGGTTCAACGCCCTGCGCCGCGGGCGGCCGGTCGTCGTCGTCGGTCCCGCGGACCCGGCCCATGCTGGCACGTCGAGGGCTCCGGTGCGAGTGCCCCCCGTCACGCCGTGTGAGCCGGGTCATCCCGACCGGCCGGGACCGCCCGGCGGGGGAGCACTAGGGTGCTGAGCGCCCGGTGCCGGCCGACGCGGGCCCCGTGCGGGGCGCCGTCGGCAGCGACACGACAACTTCCGACGACGAAGACGAGGAAGACTGGTGGACCTCTTCGAGTACCAGGCGCGCGACATGTTCGCCGCGCACGGCGTACCGGTCCTGGACGGCAAGGTGGCGAGCACGCCCGAGGAGGCGCGGGCCGCGGCCGAGGCGATGGGCGGCGGCACGGTCGTGGTCAAGGCCCAGGTGAAGACCGGCGGGCGCGGCAAGGCGGGCGGCGTGAAGATCGCGCACTCCCCCGAGGAGGCCGCCGAGCGCGCCCGCGAGATCCTCGGCATGGACATCAAGGGCCACACCGTGCACCAGGTGATGGTCGCCCAGGGAGCGCGGATCGCCGAGGAGTTCTACTTCTCCGTCCTGCTCGACCGCTCCAACCGCACCTACCTGGCGATGGCCAGCGTCGAGGGCGGCGTGGAGATCGAGCAGCTGGCCGTCGAGCGCCCCGAGGCCCTGGCCCGCGTGCCCGTGGACGCGCTGACCGGCATCGACGCCGCCAAGGCCGCCGAGATCGTCGAGGCCGCCGGCTTCGCCCCCGAGCTGCGCGAGCAGGTCGCCGACGTCGTGCAGAAGCTGTGGGGCGTGTTCACCGCCGAGGACGCCACGCTGGTCGAGGTCAACCCGCTGGTGCGCACCGAGGACGGGGCGGTCGTCGCCCTCGACGGCAAGGTCACCCTCGACGAGAACGCCGACTTCCGCCACCCCGAGCACGCCGAGCTCACCGACGCCGCCGCCGCCGACCCGCTGGAGGCCAGGGCGAAGGAGATGAACCTCAACTACGTCAAGCTCGACGGCGAGGTCGGGATCATCGGCAACGGCGCCGGGCTGGTCATGAGCACCCTGGACGTCGTCGCCTACGCCGGCGAGGCGCACGGCGGCGTCAAGCCCGCCAACTTCCTCGACATCGGCGGCGGCGCGTCCGCGCAGGTCATGGCCAACGGCCTCGACGTCATCCTCAACGACGCGCAGGTCAAGAGCGTGTTCGTCAACGTCTTCGGCGGCATCACCGCCTGCGACGAGGTCGCCAAGGGCATCGTCTCCGCCCTGGGCATCCTCGGCGACGAGGCCACCAAGCCCCTCGTCGTGCGCCTGGACGGCAACAACGTCGAGGAGGGCCGGCGCATCCTCGCCGAGGCGGACCACCCGCTGGTGACCGTCGTCGACACCATGGACGGGGCGGCCGACAAGGCCGCCGAGCTCGCCGCGAGCGGAAAGGCCTGAGCGATGGCGATCTTCCTGGACTCCGACAGCAAGGTCATCGTGCAGGGGATGACCGGCTCCGAGGGGCGCAAGCACACGCAGCGGATGCTGGCCTCCGGCACGCACGTCGTCGGCGGCGTGAACCCCGGCAAGGCCGGCCAGAGCGTGGACTTCACCGGCCCCGACGGCTCGCCCGTGCAGGTGCCCGTGTTCGGCACCGTCGCCGAGGCGCGCGAGGCCACCGGCGCGGACGTCTCCGTGGTCTTCGTGCCGGCGAAGTTCACCAAGGCCGCCGCGCTGGAGGCCATCGACGCCGACACCCCCCTCGTCGTGGTCATCACCGAGGGCGTGCCGGTGCACGACACCGCCGAGTTCCACGCCCGCGCCGCCGCCAAGGAGGGCGTGCGCCTCATCGGCCCGAACTGCCCCGGCCTGATCAGCCCCGGCAAGTCCAACGCCGGCATCATCCCCGCCGACATCACCCCGCCCGGGCGCATCGGGCTGGTCTCCAAGTCCGGCACGCTGACGTACCAGATGATGTACGAGCTCGCCGACATCGGCTTCTCCTCCGCCGTGGGCATCGGCGGCGACCCCGTCATCGGCACCACGCACATCGACGCGCTCCAGGCGTTCCAGGACGACCCGGAGACCGACGTCATCGTGATGATCGGCGAGATCGGCGGCGACGCCGAGGAGCGCGCCGCGAAGTACATCGAGGCCAACGTCACCAAGCCCGTCGTCGGCTACGTCGCCGGCTTCACCGCCCCCGAGGGCAAGACGATGGGCCACGCCGGCGCGATCGTGTCCGGCTCCGCCGGCACCGCGCAGGCCAAGAAGGAGGCCCTGGAGGCCGCCGGCGTCAAGGTCGGCAAGACGCCGTCGGAGACGGCGAAGCTCGCCCGGGAGATCTTCCAGTCCCTCTCGCGC
>NZ_JAAALM010000428.1 GCF_009906395.1 Kineococcus indalonis | reverse complement strand
TCGCCCCCGACGCCTTCGTCGGCCTCAGCGGCGACGGCTCCTTCAGCGGCGGGCTGGGCAGCATCGACGACGGGCCCGGCGCCCCTGCGGGCGGGCGCGCCGCTGAGCACCGGCAGCCCCAGGCTCAGCCGGATCGCGCTGATCCAGTGGTGGTTGTCGGCGCGGAACCGCTCGAAGTCGGTGTAGGCGGCCAGGAACACCGGCGCCTTGGTGAACGACAGCGGCGAGACCGGGCCGGTGACCATGAAGGGGTACACCTTCGGCTTGGTGGAGTCCGGCGGGGCGAAGGCCCGGTACAGCTTCAGGTGCTCGGGGTCGTCCATCTGCTCGGCGACCTTGGCCAGGTCCGCACCGCCCAGGCCGTAGCCCATGAGGCGCACCGCCATCTGGTCCCAGCAGTCGGCGTTCACCGAGCGCGGCGACTGGCTGATGAGCATCCAGCCGATGCCGAACTTGCGGGTGTCGCGGAAGTAGCCGGCCAGGTCGGCCGACAGGGCCTTGATCTCCTCGTCGGTGGCCAGGTGCAGCGGCGGGGCGTAGCGCCACGCCTCGTCGAAGACGACCATCGTGTTGAGGGTCTCGCCCAGGCGGAAGGCGGCCTCGGAGGCCTCCTTCAGCGTGCGGCAGGCCTTGCGCAGGATCGCGGCCTTGATGGAGTCCTGGTCCAGCACGCGCAGCGCCTCCACCGCGCCGGCCTGCTCGGGCCCGGCGAGCAGGCTGGAGACCCACGACACCTGCCCGGAGGTGGACATGTCCAGCACGAGCAGCGGGGCCGGGGCGCCGGCGCGCGCCTGCTTGTCGAAGACGTGGGCGATGGTGCCCCACATCGAGTGCCGCTTCCCGCCGCCGGGGTTGGTGGGGCTGAAGAGGTTGTGCAGCGGCTGGAACTGCGAGGAGACGTCGTGGAAGCGGTCGTCGTCGTCGAGGACCTCGAAGATCGCGTCGCGCAGGCGGGTCTGGCGGGTCTCGTCGACGTAGATGCGCCCCAGCACGCCGAAGTCGCTCAGCGCGCGCAGCAGGTCCTTCAGCAGCGCCGCGGAGTCCTCGGTGTCCCAGCCGCTGCGCTTGCGCAGCAGCTTGACCATCTCGTCGATGAACAGGCCCGCGGTCTCCGGGGCCATCTTGGTGATCTCCGCGGTGAACCTGGTCTTGGAGAGCAGCTCGCCGAACAGGGGCGCGTCCTTCTCCAGCCGCAGGTCCTCGCTGACGCGGCGCACGACGACCTCGCGGCCCATCTCCGCGGCCCACGCCTGCAGCGAGAACGGGAAACCCGTCTCGGAGGAGAACTGCCCCTGCGGGTCGACGATGATGAACCCCTGGTCGGCGTGGCGCATCTGGCCGGCGAGCAGGTACACCGACTGCGCCGTCTTCCCGCTGCCGCTCATGCCGAAGACGCCCAGGTGGAAGGCGCCGCGGTCGCCGCTGAAGTCGCGGATGCTCATGGGCACGCGCACGTCGTCGCTGCCGTGCAGGTGGCCGAGGTGGTGCAGGTCCTCCTCGCCGCTCATGAGCTCGTCGAGGACCTCGTTGGTGACGCGGCGCACCGCGGTGCCGGTGGGCGGGGACATGCGCAGGGAGGGACCGGCCTGCGCCCAGGGCGCGGGACCGGCCCCGGTGCCGGCCCCGGTGCCGCTGCGCTTGTAGCAGGCCTGCAGCTTGATGCTGGCGGCGCGCACGTCCCCGCTGTCGCCGGACATGCCGGGGATGTGGCCCTTGCTCTTGACGACCCCGCGCAGCAGCGGCTGGCTGTGCCACTGGTTCAGGGTGGTCACCTCGGTGACGGTGCCCAGCGCCAGCTCCTCGCCGGCCCCGGAGGGCTGGGTGAGCAGCAGCATGGAGCCCACGAGGGGTTCGTGGACGGCGGTGTCGAGCAGGTCGAGGGTGACCTCGTAGTTCGAGGAGGGCGAGCCGACGACGGCGACCTGCTCGGCGATCTGGATCGGGTCCACCCGGTGGTTCCTCCTGCTCGGTGCTGCTGGGTCCTGCGGGTCCGCGCCGCGCGGCGGGGCCGGTGCCCTCACCGGCGCGCCCCCGCCCCGCCGGCCGCGGGCCCGCCGGGGCGAGCGCCGCCGACGGCGCGGGTGCGGTACGAGCGCGCCAGGAGGGTGAGGTAGTCGTCGCTGCCCGGCGGCAGCATGGCGATCATCGACTGGTTCAGGGCCTCGGCGCCGATCGACACGCCCTTGGCGGCCAGGTCGACGGCGTACTGCGCGAACGGCTCCTGCAGGTGCGGGCCGGGGGTCTCCGCCGACAGCAGCCCCGCCAGGCGCGCGGCCTCCTCCAGCGCCACCGAGGACGCCGCGGAGGAGGTGGTGGCCGCCAGGGACTCCGAGACGCGCAGCTCCACCTTCAGCACCGTGTCGGTGCTCACGGGCTTGACGTAGGTGACCAGCAGCAGCGACTCGTGCGCGGCCTCGCGCAGCGGGGCGATCGTGCGGTTCAGCCGCTCCGCCGCGCGGTGCACCTTCGCGGGCGCCTCGTCGCGCACGGAGAAGTGCATCCCGGCGACCTCGTCGGCCGGGCGCGGGTGCAGCATCTCCCCCGGCTGCAGCACCTGCGCGGCGATGAAGCGGTCCCCGCCGGGCAGGTCCAGGCCGTACCGGCCGCGGTACAGGTCGGCGAAGGCGTGCGCGGAGTCGGCCTTGGGCAGCGCGACCACCTCGCCGGGGTGGGCGCGCTGGTCCGGGTCGGCCAGGGAGGCCAGCGCGGCCACGACCTCGTCGGTGACCAGGTCGGCGGCGGCCTCGGCCACGGCCGTGGAGCGGGCGGCCAGCGCGGTGGACAGCGCGATGACGGGGGTGCCGTGGGAGCCGTCGAGGATGCGCAGGTCGTGGGAGAGCTCGGCGAGCAGGCGCAGCTCCAGGCTGGCCATGGCCGCCGAGAGCAGGCGGTCGTTCTCGGACTCGTGCTCGCGCACGTGCGCCCAGTGCAGCTGCGACAGCTCGTGGCCGCCGACGCTGGTCATGCCCTCGGCGGCGACGGCGGCGGCGACCATGAGGTCGGCGGCGTACAGGTGCTCGCGCACGGAGGCGCCGTCGACGGCGACGATGCTGTGGCGCGGGGCCAGGGCCGCGGCGCGGTGCGGGAAGGCCAGCACCTGCCCCTCGGCGAGCAGGCGCTCGCGCAGCTCGCGGCGCGAGCGGGCCACCGGCGAGAGCAGCCGGTGCGCCTCCTGCGCCAGGTGGCCGGCCTCGGCCAGCAGCGCGTCCATCAGCTCCACGGCGGCCGGCGCGGCGTTCACGGCGCCGGGCGCGGCGGACCGCGCGTCCAGGGGGGCGTCGCTCACGCGCCGTCCCCGCCGCCGTGCTCGCGGTGCGGGTGGCCGCACCCACCGGTGCTGGTCGTGATGACTGTCTCCTCGTACGGGCTCCTCGGGCGGGCCGTCCGATGGTAGGCCGCGCCGCGGGGTGCCTAGGCGAGGTCCGCCGCCAGGTCCTCCGGCGAGTCGTCCGCGAAGCCGCCCGCTCCACGGCCGTGGCCGAGGCCGCCGCCGACCTGGTCACCGACGAGGTCGTGGCCGCGCTGGCCTCCCTGGCCGACCCGGACCAGCGCGCC
>NZ_JAAALM010000427.1 GCF_009906395.1 Kineococcus indalonis | reverse complement strand
GGACGGACCTGCGCGATCCGCGGCCCGTCACGGGCTGAGCGGCCGGGCCCGGCGGGCGGCGCGCGGGCCGGACGGCGCGCGGCCCCCGCCCGGTACGGTGCGGCATGACCCTGGAGGAGTTCAGCGCCGTCCTCCTGGTGTCGTCCCTGGTGCTGCTGGCGGCCGTGCTGGCCGTGCGGCTGTCCGCGCGCACCGGCCTGCCCTCGCTGCTGCTGTACCTGGGGCTGGGGCTGCTGCTGGGCGAGGACGGCCTGGGCGTGCAGTTCTCCGACGCGCGCCTGGCGCAGCTGCTCGGCTACGGCGCCCTGGTGCTCATCCTCGCCGAGGGCGGGCTGACCACGCGCTGGAGCGCGGTGCGCGACGTGCTGGCCCCGGCGGCCGTGCTCGCCACCGTCGGCACCGCCGTCTCCACCGTCGTGGTGGGCGCCGGGGCGCACCTGCTGCTGGGCCTGCCGTGGCCGCTGGCCCTGCTCGTCGGCGCCGTCGTCTCCTCCACCGACGCCGCCGCGGTGTTCTCGGTGCTGCGCTCGGTGCCGCTGCCGCGGCGCCTGACGGGCCTGCTGGAGGCGGAGTCCGGCCTGAACGACGCCCCCGTGGTCATCGCGGTGCTGGCGCTGACGGAGGTCGTCACCGGGGAGAGCCCGCACGCCTGGTGGGAGCTGGTGGCCGAGGCGGTGCTGGAGCTGGCGGTGGGCACGGCCGTGGGCGTGGCGGGCGGCTGGGCCGGGGCGGTGCTGCTGCGGCGCACCGCGCTGCCGAGCTCGGGGCTGTACCCGCTGGCGGTGCTGGCGCTGGCGGTGGGCGCGTACGCGGCGGCGGACCTGCTGCACGGCTCGGGGTTCCTGGCGACCTACCTGTGCGCGCTGGTGCTGGGCAACGCGCGCCTGCCGCACCGGCACGCCACCCGCGGGGCGGCGGAGTCGGCCGGCTGGCTGGCGCAGATCGGGCTGTTCGTGGCGCTGGGGCTGCTGGCGGCGCCCTCGCGGCTGCCGGCGGCGGTGGGCGAGGCGCTGCTGGTGGGGCTGGTGCTCACGGCGCTGGGCCGGCCGCTGTCGGTGCTGGCGAGCCTGCTGCCGTTCGCGCGCGGGCCGCGGCGCACGAGCCCGGCGGAGCTGGTGTTCCTGTCGTGGGCGGGGCTGCGCGGGGCGGTGCCGGTGGTGCTGGCCACGGTGCCCGCGGTGGCGGGCGTGCCCGGCGCGCAACGGCTGTTCGACGTGGTGCTGGTGCTGGTGGTCGTCTTCACGCTCGTGCAGGCGCGCACGCTGCTGCCGCTGGCGCGGGCGCTGCGGCTGGTGCCCACCGCCCCCACCGCCGAGCTGGACGTGGAGGTCTCCCCGCTGGGGACCCTGTCGGCGGACGTGGTGCGGGTGCGCGTCGGGGAGGGCTCGCACCTGCACGGCGTGGAGGTGTTCGAGCTGCGGCTGCCGGCGGGCGCGAACGTGACGCTGGTGGCGCGCGACGGCGCCACCTTCGTGCCCGGTGCGCGCACCGCGCTGCGCCGCGGGGACGAGGTGCTGGTGGTCACCGGCACCGCCGAGCGCGCCGCGGTGGAGGAGCGCCTGCAGCAGGTCAGCCGGCACGGCAAGCTGGCCGGCTGGCGGGGCGGGTCCACCGGACCCCACGGCACTCACTCGGAGTGATGGGCCGCATACGATCCGCCCATGCGTCGTCGCACGGTCCTCGCCGGAGCCAGCGCCCTGCTGCTCACCCCCGCCACCGCCGGGGCCGGGGCCGCGCGCACCGGGCGCAGCGCGGGCACCGGCGCCCTGCCGCCCGGCCTGCCCGACGCGCACCTGCTCGCCGCCGCCCCCGGCCGCGTCGAGCTCTCCCGCACCACCCTCGCCGTCGCCCCCGGGCTCGTGCTGGAGCGCCTGGCCACCCTCGACGCCGCCGGCGCCGTGCGCAGCTCGCTGCTGCGGCTGGCGCCGGGCACCGGCACCGGCCCGGCGCTGCTGCAGCGCAGCCTCTCCGAGCCGCGCACCCCCGCCGAGCTGGCCGCCGCCGCCGGCGCGGTCGCCGCCGTCAACGGCGACTTCTTCGACCTCGACCGCACCGGCACCCCCGACGGGCCCGTCGTCCTGGCCGGGCGCGCCCTCAAGGCCGACGCCGCCACCCAGCGCGCCGTCGGCGTCGAGGCGGCCGGCCCCGGGTGGGCCGGGCGCGTCGGCGACGTGCGCCTCAGCGGCACCGCCACCGTCGGCGCCCGCACGCTGCCGCTGTCCGCCCTGGGCACCCGGACCCTGGCCCCCGACGCCCTGGCCCTGTTCACCCCCGACTGGGGCCCCGGCGACCGGGCCCTGGCCGCGCCCGGGCCCGGCGCGCTGGAGCTGGAGGTGCGCGGGGGCCGCGTCAGCGCCGTGCGCGCCCCCGGCCGCACCCCCGTGCCGCCCGGCGGCGCCGTGCTCGTGGCCACCGGCGCGGTCGCCGCCGCCCTGGCCGGCACCGCCCCCGGCACCCCGGTGAGCACCGCCGTCGACGTGCGCGTGGACGCCCTGGCGCCCGGCTCCGGCGGCTTCGCCCTCGGCGCCCGCCTGGAGCTCGTGCGCGACGGGCGCCCGGCGCCGATCGACACCGCCGACCCCACCTGGTCCGCGCTGCGCGCGCGCACCGCGATCGGCTGGAGCCGCGCCGGGGAGCTGCTGCTGCTCACCGTCGACGGCGGCACCGCCCGCTCGCGCGGGCTGAGCGCGGTGGAGACCGCCGAGCGGATGCTCGAGGCCGGCGCCGACGGCGCGGTGATGCTCGACGGCGGCGGTTCCGCGCAGCTGGTGGCCCGGCCGGGCGGGGCGGCCGGCGTCGCCGTGGTCGGCGAGCCCTCCGACGGCGCCCCGCGCCCGGTGGCCAACGCCGTCGGGCTGCTGGCCCCGCCCGCCGACGGCCGCGCCACCGGCCTCCTCTGGCGCGGCGGGCCCCCGCGGCTGTTCCCCGGCGCGCTGCTGCCCGTGGAGGTCGTGGGCACGGACTCCTCGGGCGCGCCCGCGCCGCTGCGAGGGCTCGTCGCCGGCGGCGACGACGTCGACGGGCCCGACGTCACCGCGGTGGAGGGCACCCGCCTCGTCCTGCGCGGCACCTCCCCCGGCGAGGGGTGGGTGCGGGTGGACGCGGGGGCCGTCGGCGCGCGGCTGCCGGTGCGGACCCTGGGGCACCGCGCCGGGCTGGCTCTGGAGCCGGTGCCCGTGCTGGCCGGTCCGGGGGCGGTGGCCGACGTGCGCGTCACCGGCCGCGACGCCGAGGGCCACCGGGGCCCGCTGGACCCCGCCGACGTCGCCGTCACCGCCGACCCCGCGCACCTGCTCGTCGCGGCCCTGCCCGGCGGGCTCGTGCGGCTGACCGCCACCGGCGCCGGGCCCGCCGCGGTGCCGGTGGTGCTCAGCTCCGGGCCGGTGCGCACCACGGTCGCCGTCGCCGTCGGCTCGCTGCCCGTGCCCGCCGACCCGGTGGCCGACCCCGCGCGCTGGAGCGCGGCCGCCACCCGCGCCACCGCCTCCCTGACCCCCGTGGCCGTCACCGACCTGCCCGGCGTGCGCAGCGCGCTGCGCACGCCGGGCAGGTCGGTGA
>NZ_JAAALM010000426.1 GCF_009906395.1 Kineococcus indalonis | reverse complement strand
GCGCGACGGTGAGGACGGCACCGACGTCCCCGCCCGGGACACGTGCACCAGCGTCGCGGACCTGGCGGTGACCCTCATCGTCTTCCTCGTCGTCGGTGCGGGGGGTACCGGTGGGGGGTCGGCCGGACACGGGGCCTCCGCTGCTGCGGTGGTGTGCGGTCCCCGCCGCTTCCGGGGCCCGGCCGTCGCGGGGCGCCGGCACCACCACGGTAGGTGAGCAGCGCTCACCCGGCGAGCCGGCGGGCGCGGCAGCGGGCGGGGCCGTCAGTACTCGACGCGGAACCCGCCGACCAGCGAGAGGCGGTTGCCGTCCGGGTCCTCCAGGGCCACCAGCCGCACGCCCCGGCTCGCCCCCCGCACCGGCCCGGGCGTCAGGCCGCGCCCGCGCAGCTCGGCCACCGCGGCGTCGAGGTCGGCCACGGCCAGGTTCAGCAGCCCCGTGCCGGCGCGCCCGGCGTCCTGGAACACCTGCACCCAGCCGGCCGTGGTGACCCGCCACTCCGCCAGCGTCGCCATGGGCCGGTTGTCCGGCTCGCGCCCGAACAGGCGCGCGTACCAGTCCTGCGCGCTCGCCACCTCGCGCACCGGCACCACGGCCAGGACGTGCTCCACCTGCACGGCGCTCACCCGCTCCCGTCCCCGTCGTCCCGAGCCCGTCCCTGCCGCGCTCGTCCCTGCCGCGCTCGTCGTGGGGTGGACCGCGGCGGGCGGCGGGACTCACCGGTGCGGGCGGGGGGACCCTCGCGGGGGCCGCCCCGCCCGCGGGCGGGCTGCTCAGTTCAGCGCGCGGGTGCCCTCCGGGACGCCGCCGCCGGCGTGGATCGCGCGGGCGGCGTCCTGCAGCGCGGTCAGCGCCACCCGCTGCGTCAGCGGGCCGTAGCTGAGGCGCGCCACGCCCAGCTCGGCCAGGCGCGCCTGGCCGGGCACGCCGGGGAAGCCGATGACGCTGAGCGTGCCGCGGCCCAGGCCGGCCACGAGCTGCTGCACGTCGTCGTCGGTGAGGGCGCCGGGCACGAACACGCTGGTGGCGCCGGCCTCCAGGTAGGCCCTGCCGCGCTCGACGGCGTCGGCGAGGACCTGCTCGCGGGGGCGGTCGCCGCCGCGCACGAACGCGTCGGTGCGGGCGTTGAGGACGAACGGCACGCCCTCGGCCTCGCCGGCGGCCACGACGTCCTGCACGACGCGCACCGACTCGGCCAGCGGGCGCAGCTGGTCCTCGACGTTGGCGCCGACGACGCCCACGCCGATCGCGCGGCGCACCGTCTCGCCGGCGTTCCCGAAACCGCCGTCGAGGTCGGCGGTCACCGGCAGGTCGCCGGCGGCCAGGACGATGCGCTCGACCATGCCCAGCGCCAGGTCCAGCGGGATCTGCTCGCCGTCGGCGTAGCCGAACGTCGAGGCGATGGAGTGCCCGGCGGTGGCCAGGGCCCTCGTGCCCGGCTCGGCGGCCACGACGGCGGCGCTGACGGCGTCCCAGACGTTGACGAGGACGAGGAGCTCGGGGTCGGTGTGCAGGCGGCGCAGCTCGGCGGCCTTCTGTGCGGGGTCCACGGGCCCGACCCTGCCACGCCCCCGGGGCGCGGCGCACCGGGGGCGCCCGGGGGCGCGGTGCGGTGCGCCCCCGGTGCGCTCAGCCGTGCACGCCGCGGGCCGTGGCCGTGCACAGCAGGCCCACCACGTCCCACCAGGAGGTGACCACGGCGCAGGCGCCGGCCTCGCGCAGCGCCGCCTGCCGCCCGGCGCGCTCGGCGGGTGCGACGAAGAGCAGGTTGCCGATCGCGGGGCACCCGGCGGCCACCGCCGAGGCGACCCCGGGCACCGAGCCCTCCACCGCGAGGGCCTGCCCGGCCCCCAGGCCCAGGCACTGCTCCGCGAACCGGTGGACGGCCGGGTCGGGGGCGGCGGCCGGGGCCGGCAGGCAGTCGTCGGCGCTGAAGCGCAGCTCCGGCGGGAAGCACCCGGCCACGCCGGCGGTCCCCCGGCCGGGTCCTCGCCCGGTCCCTCGACGAAGAGGCCGGCGTCGGCGTCGCACAGCACCCAGCGCACCTCGCGCAGGGCACGGGCCACGTCGCCGCGGCCGGGCATCACGCCGCCGACTCGCGGGCCCTGGCCGGGGGCTGCGCCGGCACGCCGGCGCGCAGGGCGGCCGCGGCCTCCAGCGGACCGGCCTCCAGGGCGCGCAGCGCCTCGCGCAGCTCGCGCTGCAGGACCACGCTGTCGCCGAAGCCGGCGAACACGTCGCGCTGGTGCAGCAGCGGGCCGGGGTCGGTGCCGCCGCTGCGGGCGGCCGCCGTGAGCCGGTCGGCGTTGGCGTCCTGCACGTCGATGGGGTGCCCGGCGTGGTCGACGCCGCGCAGGTAGCGCAGCCACGCGGCCAGCGCCAGCACGAGGTGCCGGCGCGGGCGGTTGTGGTCCACCGCCTGGCGCAGCGAGGGCAGCAGGTAGTCGGGGACCTTCGTGCTGCCCCGCCGGCACAGCCGGGTCAGCCGGTCGCCGACGCGCGGGTTGGAGAAGCGCTCCACCAGCGTGGCGCAGTACCGCGGCAGGTCGATGCCGGGCACGTCCAGCAGCAGCGCCGAGGCCTCGGCGAGGAAGCCCTCGACGTAGGCGCGCACCCGGGGGTCGGCCATCGCCTCGTCGGTGGTGGCGAACCCGGCGAGCGAGCCGAGGTAGCCCAGGGCGCAGTGCGCGCCGTTGAGCAGGCGCGTCTTCATCACCTCGTAGGGCAGCACGTCCGGGGCGAACTGCACGCCCACCTGCTCCAGCGGCGGGCGGCCGGCGCAGAAGGAGTCCTCCACGACCCACTGCGAGAACGGCTCGGTGACCACCGGCCAGCGGTCGCCCAGCCCGTACCGGCGCGCGAGCTCCTCGCGGTCCTCCGCGCAGGTCTCGGGGGTGATGCGGTCCACCATGCTGCTGGGGAAGGTGACGTTCGCGGCGATCCAGTCCGCCAGCTCCGCGTCGCGCAGGTGGGCGGTGGCCAGCACGGCCTCGCGGGTGCGCGCGCCGTTGTGCTGCACGTTGTCGCAGGAGAGGACGGTGAACGGGCCGGTGCCGCGCCGGCGGCGCCGGTCCAGGGCCTCCACGAGGTAGCCGAACACCGTGCCGGGCTCGTGCGGCTGCTCGACGTCGGCGGCCACCTCCGGCACCGAGGGGTCCACGGCGTCGTCGGCGGGGTAGGCGCTGCCGGTGATGGTGAGGGTGACCAGCCGGGTGCGCGGGTCGGCCAGCCGCTCCAGCACCGCCTCGGGGTCGTCGGGGGCGTACAGGTAGTCCACGAGCACGCCCACCACGCGCACCTCGTCGTGCTGCGGGCCGCGCACGACGACGCTGTAGAGGTTGTCCTGCGGGGCCAGGGCGTCGCGCATCCGGGAGCTGTGCAGGCCCACGCCGACCACGCCCCAGCCCGTCTCGCCGCGGCGGGCCAGGTCGTCCAGGTACACCGCCTGGTGCGCGCGGTGGAAACCGCCCACGCCCAGGTGGACCACGGCCGGCACGAGCGCGGACCGGTCGTAGCCGGGGGCCTGGACCCCGGGCGGCGGGGATCCGGCGACCTCGGGGCACAGCGGGGT
>NZ_JAAALM010000425.1 GCF_009906395.1 Kineococcus indalonis | reverse complement strand
CGCGACGCCGCCCTCGCCGCGGCCGGTGAGCCCGTCGGTGCCTGAGCACCCCGACGCGCCCGCCGTCCTGCCCGCCGGGGACGGCGGGCAGGACGGCGGCCGCGGCCCGGGACGCACCCGGGTCGCGGCCGAGGCCTGGGAGGCGGTCTTCCGCCTGCAGGCGACCCTGCTGCGCCGCTTCGCCGCCGACGACGTGTGGGGCGGGCTGAGCGTGCGCGAGTACGACGTGCTCCACACGCTCGCGCGCTGCCCCGCCGGCCGCGCCCGCCTGGGCGAGCTGAGCGAGCAGGTGTACCTGCCGCAGCCCTCCCTGAGCCGGCTGGTGGACCGCCTGGAGCGGCAGGGCCTGCTGGCCCGCGAGGCCGACGCCGCCGACCGCCGCGGCGTCGTCGTGGCCCTCACCGACGCCGGCGCCCAGCGCCAGCGCGAGGTCGGCGGGCGCCACGTGGCCGCCATCGCCCGCCACCTCGGCCACGTCGACGCCGCGGACCTGCAGGAGCTGGCCCGCCTGGCGACGCGCGCGCTGCCGCCGGGCACCTGAGCCCCTGGACGCCACCCGTGATCGCCGTGCGGCGGCGGGGCGCCCGAGGACCCCGGAGCACCCGGCGCCGACCGCTCCCACGACGAGGCGGGGCGGGCCGCCGCGCGCGAGGACCCGCCCGCGCGCCTCAGCGCACGGCGAGCGCCGTGGCGGCCAGCGCCAGCAGCGCCCCCGCCAGGCGCACCGCGTCGGCGCGGCGCAGCCGGCGCAGCAGCTGCGGGCGCGGGCCCTCGCGGCCCAGCCGGGCGTGGGTGGGCCCGGCCACCAGGGCCGTCGCCGCCCCGGCCAGGGCGCTGCCCGCGCCGGCGAGCACGAGGGCGCCGCTCAGGGCCGTGGTGGCCAGCACCCACGCCCAGGTGGCCAGCACGCCGCCGTAGACGAGGGCCACGACGGGGGTGATGCGCCGGGAGTGCGCGGCGTGCACCGCGGCCCAGCTGCGCTCGGGCGCCGCCGCCAGCGCCGGGTAGACCACGAGCGTGACGACGAGCTGGAACCCGGCGTGCAGCGCCGCGCCGGCCAGCAGGGCGCTCAGCGGGTCCACGCCGCCGGCGCCGTCCCCGTCACCACCGCGGCCGGGCGGGGGCTCACGGCAGCGCGAACTGGGTCTCGTGCAGGTGCGCGTAGCGCCCGTGCAGCGCCATCAGCTGGGCGTGGGTGCCGCGCTCGACGACCCGGCCGCCCTCCAGGACGAGGATCTGGTCGGCGCCGCGGATCGTGGAGAGCCGGTGGGCGATGACCAGGGCGGTGCGCCCGGCCAGCGCCTCGTCCAGCGCGGCCTGCACCGCGGCCTCGGAGGCGGAGTCCAGGGAGGCGGTCGCCTCGTCGAGCACCACCACGCGCGGCTGCGCCAGGAGCAGGCGCGCGATGGTCAGCCGCTGGCGCTCACCGCCGGAGAAGCGGTAGCCGCGCTCGCCGACGACCGTGTCCAGGCCTTCGGGCAGCTGCGCCACCAGCTCGCCGAGGCGGGCGCGCTCCAGGGCCTGCAGCAGCTCCGCGTCGGAGGCGCCCGGGCGCGCCAGCTGCAGGTTCGAGCGCAGCGACTCGTGGAACAGGTGACCGTCCTGGGTGACCACGCCGACCGCTGAGCGGATGGAGGCCGCGGTCAGCTCGCGCACGTCCACCCCGCCCAGGCGCACCGCGCCGCCGGTGACGTCGTACAGGCGCGCCAGCAGCTGCGCCGTGGTCGACTTGCCCGCCCCGGAGGAGCCCACCAGGGCGACGACCTGGCCCGGCTCGACGCGGAAGGCGACGTCGTGCAGGACGGGCACCCCGCCGCGCGCGTCGAGGACGGCGACGTCCTCCAGGGAGGCCAGGGAGACCTCCGAGGCGGCCGGGTAGGCGAAGTCGACGTGGTCGAACTCGACGGTCAGCGGCCCGGTCGGCAGCGCGCGCGGGTGCTCGGGGTCGCGCACCAGGGGCACCAGGTCCAGCACCTCGAAGACGCGCTCGAAGCTCACCAGGGCGCTCATCACGTCCACGCGCGCGCCGGCCAGCGCCGTCAGCGGCGCGTACAGGCGGGTCAGCAGCAGCGCCAGGGTGACGATGCTGCCGGCGTCGAGGGTCCCGCCCACCGCGGCCACCCCGCCGACGCCGTACACCAGCGCCAGGGCCAGCGCGGAGGCCAGCGTCAGCGCGGTGATGAACACGGAGTTCAGCACGGCGGTGCGCACCCCGATGTCGCGCACGCGGCGGGCGGCCTCGGCGAAGGCGCGCGACTCGTCCTGCGGGCGGCCGAAGAGCTTCACGAGCGTGGCGCCGGGGGCGGAGAAGCGCTCGGTGGACTGGGTGGTCATCGCCGCGTTCAGCTGGGCCGCCTCGCGCGAGAGCTCCGCCAGGCGCCGGCCCATGCGGCGCGCGGGCACCAGGAACACCGGCAGCAGCACCAGCGCCAGCACGGTGACCAGCCAGGAGGTGGTGAGCATGACGGCGGCGGTGAGCACCACGGAGACGAGGTTGCCCACGACGCCGGACAGGGTGCCGGAGAAGGCGCGCTGGGCGCCCAGGACGTCGCTGTTCAGGCGTGAGACCAGGGCGCCGGTGCGGGTGCGGGTGAAGAACGCCACCGGCATGCGCTGCACGTGGTCGAACACGCGGGTGCGCAGGTCGAGGATGAGGTCCTCGCCGATCGTGGCGGACAGCCAGCGCACCCACAGGCCCAGGGCGGCCTCGGCGAGCGCCACCAGCGCGATGAGCAGCGCCAGCTGCACCACGCGGCGCCCGTCGCCGGCGGTGACGGCCTCCACCGCGCGCCCGGCCAGGACCGGGGAGGCCACCGCCAGCACGGCGGTGACGACGCTGCCGGCGACGAACACGCCCAGGCGGCCGCGGCGCTCGCGCGCCAGGTCCACCACCCGCTGGACCGTCTCGCGGGAGAGCGGGCGCTGCTGCTGCTCCGCGCTGGTGGCCCGCCACAGCGAGTGCCACGCGGCCGACTCCATCGACACGCGTGCAGGCTAGGCCCCCGCCCGGACACGGGCACCCCGCCCCCGCGGGGAGCTCACCAGCCCAGGCTGCCGGGACCGCCCTTGAAGGGGCCCGCGACGTCGTCGCTGACCCAGCCCCCGTAGAAGCCGCCCGGCTGCGGGCGCACCTCCTCCTCGTCCAGCAGGCACCGCACGCGGCCCGGGGCGCAGCCCGGGTACAGCGAGACGGCGCCGGCGAGGTCGGCGAAGGCGTCGGTGGGGGCGGGGTAGGTCCACGCGGCGCGCGCGGCCACGACGGAGCCGTCGGGGGCGAGCACGTCCAGGTAGCCGGCCAGGCCCTTCCACTCGCACCAGCTCTCCCCCGCCGCCGCGCGCAGCAGGGCCGGGTCCAGCGCGTCGGGGGCGAGGTAGTACGTCGGCGGGTGGCTGGTCTCCAGCACGCGCCAGGCCCGGCGCGAGCCGGCGGGGGCGTCGGCCAGGACGGCGCCGTCGACGAGCACGCGCACCCGGCGGCGGGCCACCTCCAGGCGCGGGGGGCGCGGGTAGTCCCACACCGACTCCCGGCCGGGGCCGGGTGGGACGGGGCGCACCCCGGGGGGCAGGACGCTCACGGGA
>NZ_JAAALM010000424.1 GCF_009906395.1 Kineococcus indalonis | reverse complement strand
AGCCCCGGCAGCGCCACCGCCAGGCGCCGCGGCAGCCCCACCCGCACGCGCCGGCCCAGCACGTCGTGGTCCACGGCCTCCACCGCGCCCAGGATCCCGCCGTACAGCTCGTAGGCGGTGCGCAGGCAGTCGCGGCTGGTGGGGTGCACCATCGCGATGCCCGGCTCGGCCTGCGCGTACAGCTCGCGGGTGCGGGCGACCTCGAACGCCAGCAGCTCGCGCACCCGCGGCGGCGTGGTGCCGCTGCGGCGGCCGGCCAGCAGCTCCTCGCGGGTCACCCCGAAGGCGTCGAGGTCCTCCTGCGGCAGGTACACGCGCCCGCGGTCGAGGTCCTCGCCGACGTCGCGGATGAAGTTCGACAGCTGGAACGCCTCGCCCAGCGCCCGCGCCGGCGCCTCCGCGCCCGGTGCGACCGGCTCCAGCACCGGCAGCATCTGCAGGCCGATGACCGCCGCGGAGCCGTAGACGTACCGGCGCAGGTCCTCGTAGGTGGCGTAGCCGGTCTCGGTGATGTCCATGCGCATCGAGGTCAGGAACGCCTCGACGTGCTCGCGGGGGATGTCCCAGCGGCGCATCGTGGTGGCCATCGCCCGCCCCACCGGGTCCTCGGGACCGCCGGAGTCCAACGCCTTGAGGAAGGCGTCGGACCAGTCCACCAGGGCGGCGGGGTCGGGGTCGGTGAGGGAGTCGACGAACTCGTCGGCGTAGCGGGCGAAGCCGTACAGCGCCCACACGTAGGGCCGCTTGGCCGGCGGCAGCAGCAGCGTGGCCAGGTAGTACGTCTTGCCGTGCTCGGCGTGCAGGAGCCGGCAGGACTCGAACGCCGCGCGCAGCCCGGCGTCGTGCAGCTCCGGGTCCGTGCGCGCGGCCTCGTCCAGGGCGCGGGCGCTGCTGCGCGGCAGGGGGGCGTGGGCCGGGGGTTTCAGCGCCATGCGCGCGAACGGTACCCGGGCACCGGGCCGGTGACGCGCTCGGCCGCCAGGCGGCCGGAGACCAGCACCATCGGCACCCCGACGCCCGGCTGCGTGCCCGAGCCCGCGAAGACGACGTTCTCGCCCCACAGGTTGCCCGGCCGGAACGGCCCGGTCTGCCGGAAGGCGTGCGAGGACGCGAACGGCGCCCCGGCGGCCATGCCCTGGCGCTCCCAGTCCGCCGGCGTGATGACGTCCTCGGCCTCCACGGCGTCGGAGAAGCCCGGGTAGCCGCGCTCGGCGAGCACGCCCATGACGTGCTCGCGGTAGCGCGGGGCCAGCCGGTCCCAGTCGACGGGGGAGGAGCCCGCCGCCAGCGACGGCGTCGGGAAGAGCACGTAGTAGACGTGCTTGCCCGGTGGGGCCAGGCCCGGGTCGGAGACGGTGGGGCGCGAGACAAGGATCGACGGGTCGCTCATCAGCCGGCCGTCGACCAGCTCCTCGAAGACCTGCTCCCAGGCCGCGCCGAAGTGGATGGAGTGGTGCACCGGGTCCGGGTAGTCAGCGCTGGAGCCCACGTGCATCAGGTAGCAGGACGGCGAGTACGTCAGGTGCTTCACCCGCCACGGGTCGGTGCCCAGCAGGTCGCGGTGGGCCACCGGCAGGTCCGGGTTGAGCACGACGGCGTCCGCGGCGAAGCGGCGCCCGTCGGTGGTGACCACGCCCGTGGCGCGCCGGCCCGTGCGCTCCACCCGGGCCACCTCGGTGCCGTAGTGGAACTGCACGCCGTGCTTCTCCGCCGCCGCGGCCATCGCCGTGGGGATGGCGTGCATCCCGCCCTTCGGGAAGAACACCCCCGCGACGGTGTCCATGTACGCGATCACCGAGTACAGCGCCAGCGCGTCGTACGGCGACATCCCCGCGTACAGCGCCTGGAAGGAGAACATGCGCTGCGTGCGCGGGTCCTTGAGGTACTTGCCGACCTCGGGGGCCATCTTGCGGAACCCGCCGGCGGCCAGCAGCCGCACCAGGTTCGGCTTGAGCAGGTCCAGGGGCGTGTCGATGTTGGAGTCGATGAAGTCGCGGATCTCGTAGCGGTACAGGTCCCCGACGTGCGCGACGAAGCGCCGGTAGCCGTCGGCCTCCGCCGGCCCGCACAGCTGCGCGATCGCCTGCGCGGTGCGCTCGACGTCGGCGGAGACCTCCAGCCGCGAGCCGTCGGCGAACGTGCCGCGGTACAGCGGGTCCACCGGCCGCAGGTCCAGCCAGTCGCCCACCTCCTCGCCCAGGGCGTCGAAGCAGTCGGCGATCAGGTCCGGCATCGTCAGCACCGACGGGCCGGTGTCGAAGCGGTACTGCCCGTCGGGCACGTCCTTCACCGACAGCCCGGCGCGCCCGCCGGGGACGTCCTCGCGCTCCAGCACGGTGACGTTGCGCCCGGCCGCGGCCAGCCGCATCGCCGCCGACAGCCCCGCCAGGCCCGCGCCCACCACGACGACGTCGTCGGTGCGCCCCTCCACCCGCCGGGTGCGCCCCGGCAGCCAGTCCAGCGCACGCGTCAACCCGGTCATCAGGACCTCCTGCTCGTGGCGGCGACGACCAGCTCGTGCAGGGCCGCGCGCGCCGGTTCCGTCAGCGGCGCGGCGTCCAGGGTGCTGCAGGCCACGTCCACCTGCTCGCCGATGATCCGCTCCACGCCGTCCAGGGCGCCGGTGTCCAGCAGCACCTGCCGCAGCCGCGCCACGCCGTCCGCGTCCAGCGCCGGGTCGCCCAGGTGCCGGGAGACCACCGCCGCCTGCGCGGGGGAGGCCGCCTGCACCGCCAGCGCCACCAGCACCGTGCGCTTGCCCTCGCGCAGGTCGTCCCCGGCGGGCTTGCCCGTCTCGGCGGGGTCGCCGAACACGCCCAGGACGTCGTCGCGCAGCTGGAAGGCCTCGCCCAGCGCCAGGCCGAAGCGCGACAGGTCCGCCAGCAGGCCCTCCGGCGCCCCCGCCAGCGTCGCCCCCAGCAGCAGCGGGTGCTCCACGGAGTACTTCGCGCTCTTGAAGCGCACCACCCGCCGGGCCCGCTGCACCGCGCCCTCCGGGCCGAGGCGCTCGGAGGAGGCCTGCTCCAGCATGTCCAGGTACTGCCCGCCCATCAGCTGGGTGCGCATCGTCTCGAACACCCGCCGGCCGCGGCGCAGGGCCTCCGGCGCCAGCGGGGCCCGCCAGTACAGCTCGTCGCTCCACGCCAGGCACAGGTCCCCGGCCAGCACCGCCCCGGCCAGGCCGAAGCGCTCGGCGCTGCCGGACCAGCCGGCGCCGGCGTGCAGCCCCGCGAACCAGCGGTGCGCGGCCGGCTTGCCGCGGCGGGTGTCGGAGTCGTCCATGACGTCGTCGTGCAGCAGCGCCGCGGCCTGGAACAGCTCCAGCGCCGCCGCCGCCGTGACCACGCCCGCCTCCGACTCGTCCGGCGTGCCGCCGCCGGCGCCGCGGAAGCCCCAGTAGCAGAACGCCGGGCGCAGCCGCTTGCCGCCGGCCAGCAGCGTCGTCACCGCCTCCAGCAGCGGCTCGCAGTCGTCGCCGAGCTCGCCCAGCACCCGCCGCTGGTCCTCGAGGAAGGAGGTCAGGACCGTCTCCACCCGGTCGCGCACGCCGAGCGCGGCGGCGCGGCGGGCGGGGTCGGGGACCGTCG
>NZ_JAAALM010000423.1 GCF_009906395.1 Kineococcus indalonis | reverse complement strand
CTCCTGGTGGGCGTCGTCGTAGGCCTGCAGCACGTCGGCGGAGATGCGGCCGCGGTCGGAGACGGTGTAGCCGTTCTCCTTCGCCCAGGTGCGCACGGCACCGGTGTCGCGGGAGGGGCCGGAGGGGGCGGCGGACGAGGAGCGGGCCTGCCCGCGCTCGCGCGGGGCCGAGCGGCGCGAGCCGCCCGTGGAGCGGCCGCTGACCTTGCGGGCGTGGCCCACCCAGGTCGCCATGGCCTCGCGCAGGGCGCCGGCGTGCTCCTCGGACAGGTCGATCTCGTAGTCCACGCCGTCCAGCGAGAACGTCACGGTCTCCGCGGCGTCCCCGCCGTCGATGTCGTCGACGAGCAGGACCTGGACCTTCTGAGCCATCGCAGGGAGCACCCTTTCGGGATCGAATCCGGGGCGCTCGCGGGAATGCGGCCGCCGACGGCAGTGTGGTGCCTTTCCCGCATTCTTGTCAAAAAGGGCTTCAAGGCCCTCAGGAAGGAGCGCCGTCGTGCGGGGCCTTTTCCTGCTCGTGCTCGGCGCGGGCCCGCGCGGCCGCGGCGCGCTCGCGGCGGTCCGCGTGCAGGATCGAGCGCATCAGCAGCAGGAAGAGCACCAGCAGCCCGGCGGGCGGCAGCAGCGCGGCGAGGACGTCCACGGGGCCAGCGTACGTCCGCCGCCCGGGCGCCCCGGCGGGGCGCCCGGGCGGGCCGGCGACGGGCTCAGCGCGGCTTGACCAGCGGGAAGGTGATGGTCTCGCGGATCCCGAGGCCGGTCAGGGCCATCAGCAGGCGGTCGATGCCCATGCCCATGCCGCCGCAGGGCGGCATCCCGTGCTCCTGGGCGCGCAGGAAGTCCTCGTCGACGCGCATGGCCTCGTCGTCGCCCAGGGCGGCCAGGCGCGCCTGCTCGGTGAAGCGGTGGCGCTGGACGACGGGGTCGACGAGCTCGGAGTAGCCGGTGGCCAGCTCGAACCCGCGCACGTACAGGTCCCACTTCTCCACCACGCCCGGCAGCTCGCGGTGCGCGCGCACCAGCGGGGAGGTTTCGACGGGGAAGTCGCGCACGAACGTCGGGGATTCCAGGGAATCGGCGATCCGGTGTTCCCAGAGCTCCTCGACGAGCTTTCCGTGGGTCCAGCGGACGGTGTCCACGGCGATTCCCAGGCGTTCGGCCACCACGAGGAGGTGCTCGCGGGGGGTCTGCGGGGTGATCTCCTCCCCCAGCGAGGCCGACAGCGAGGGGTACATCGAGATCGAGGTCCACTCGCCGCTCAGGTCGTACTCCCCGCCGTCGGCCAGGGTGACGACCTGGGTGCCGAACGCCTCCTGCGCGGCGGTCTGCACAAGGGTGCGGGTCAGCTCGCCGATGGAGTCGTAGTCGCCCCACGCCTGGTACGCCTCGAGCATCGCGAACTCCGGGGAGTGCGTGGAGTCCGCGCCCTCGTTGCGGAAGTTGCGGTTGATCTCGAAGACCCGCTCGATGCCGCCGACGACGCAGCGCTTGAGGAACAGCTCCGGGGCGATGCGCAGGAACAGGTCGGTGTCGAAGGCGTTGGAGCGGGTGACGAACGGGCGGGCGCTGGCGCCGCCGTGCTGGGTCTGCAGCATCGGGGTCTCCACCTCGAGGAACCCGCGGTCCTCCAGGGTGCGGCGCAGCGAGCGCACCACGGCCGAGCGGGCGCGCACGTTGGTGCGGGCCTGCTCGCGCACGATCAGGTCGACGTAGCGCTGCCGGACGCGGGTCTCCTCGGACAGCTCCTTGTGCAGCACCGGCAGCGGGCGCAGCGCCTTGGCGGCCATCGCCCACGCCTCCGCCATCACCGACAGCTCACCGCGCTTGGAGGAGATCACCCGCCCGCGCACGAACACCACGTCGCCGAGGTCGACGTCGGACTTCCAGGCGGCCAGCGCCTGCTCGCCCACGCCGTCGCGGGAGAGCATGGCCTGCAGCCGGGTGCCGTCACCCTCCTGCAGGGTGGCGAACACCAGCTTGCCGGTGCCGCGCAGGAACACCACGCGCCCGGTCACGCCCACGACGTCGTCGGTCTCCTCGCCGGGCTGCAGGTGCGCCCAGCCCTCGCGCACCTGCGCCAGGGAGTGGGTGCGCGGCACCGAGACCGGGTAGGCCTCCCCGCCGGCGGCGAGGATGCGGTCGCGCTTCTCCCGGCGGACCCGCACCTGCTCGGGCAGGTCCTCGAACTCCTCGCCCTCGGCCGCGTCCACCCGTCCCACCTGCTGCGCCTGCGCCTCGCTCACCGCTCCAGGCTATCCGCGCGCGGGCACCGCCCCGGACGCGCGCACGCCCGCGGGGCCCGCTCAGCCGCCGGCGCGGCCGACGACGAGCGGGACGTTGTCGATCAGGCGGGTGGGGCCCACGCGCGCGGCCACCGCCAGCAGCGCCTCGCCGCGGTGGTGCTCGGGCACGTCGGCCAGGTCGTGCGGGTCCACCAGCGCCAGGTAGTCCACGCGGGCGGCGGGCTCGGCGACGAGCACGTCGCGCGCGGCGCGGCGCACCGCGCTGGGGCCCTCCGCGGCGGCGGCCGCGCCGGCGGCCAGGGCGCGGTGCAGCACCAGGGCGACCTCCCGGTCGAACGGGCTGAGGTAGCGGTTGCGGCTGGACATCGCCAGGCCGTCCGGTTCGCGCACGGTGGGCACGGCCACGACCTCCGCGCCCAGGTCGAGGTCGCGGACCATGCGCCGCACCAGCAGCAGCTGCTGGGCGTCCTTCTGCCCGAAGAACGCCAGGTCGGCGCGCGTCAGGTGCAGCAGCTTGGCCACGACGGTGAGCACGCCGTCGAAGTGGCCGGGGCGGCTGGCGCCCTCCAGCACCGCGCCCAGCGGGCCGGCGCTGACCCGCACGCCGGGGTCGCCGTCGGGGTAGACGACGTCGGGGCCGGGGGCGAACACCAGGTCCGCGCCGTGCTCGGCGGCCAGGCGCAGGTCGTCGTCGAGGGTGCGCGGGTAGCGCGCCAGGTCCTCGCCCGGCCCGAACTGCAGCGGGTTCAGGAACACCGTCACCACGACGGAGGCGGCGCGCTCGCGCGCCGCGGCGATCAGGCGGGCGTGCCCGGCGTGCAGCGCGCCCATCGTCATGACGACCGCGACCGGTCCCTCCAGGCGCGCCCTGGCGGCGCTCAGCTCCGCCCGCGTGCGCGCGACGACCAGTTCACCCACGGTGCTGCTGCTCCTCCCCGCCCCGGGCGCCCTCGGCCCGGGAGTCCTCCACCGCGGCGCGCACGGCGCCGGCGGCCGCGGCGTCCAGCCGCCCGGCGGGCACCCCGTGCGGCAGCAGCGCCAGGGCGTCGCCGCCGTCGGCGGCCACCTGCACCAGCAGCTCGCCGTACGCGCCGGCGGCGGCGTCCAGCACCGCGCCCGCGGCCGGCCCCGGCACCACCCGGCGCCGGTCCGGGCCCAGCGGCAGCGTCGCCACCAGCACCGCCGGCCAGGGCAGCTCCTCGTCGGTGGGGGTGGGCGCGCACAGCACGCCCGGCCCGGCGGGCCCCGCCGCCGCGACCCCCGGCACGTCGAACCCGAGCGGGTCGGGACCGAGCGGGCCGAACCGGAGCGCGTCGGAGCCGAGCGGGCCGGACCCGGCGGGGGAGGC
>NZ_JAAALM010000422.1 GCF_009906395.1 Kineococcus indalonis | reverse complement strand
CACCACGACCCGCTCGCGCCGGGCCGGGGGCCTCAGCCCCGGGGGGCGGCGGCCGCGGGCTGCGCCCGGCGCGAGCGGGTCGTGGTGCCCAGGCGGCCGGTGCGGTGCGCCCAGCGCTCGAAGACGACGGTGCACAGCGGCGGGACGCTGGCCACCAGGGCCAGCAGGACCGTGCCGGGGCGCCAGCGCAGCGCCCGGGCCGCCCAGAGGGCGGAGAGCAGGTAGACGACGAACGCGGCGCCGTGGACCGGCCCGGCGATCGGCACGCCGCCCTCGTGGGGGGTCTCCACCTGCAGGACCCGCTTGAGGAACATGGCGATCAGCAGCAGCGTCCAGGACACCCCCTCCACGAGCGCGATGACGCGGAACCAGCGGGCGGCGGCGGGCACGGTGTCCTCCAGCGGTGCGGTGCGGTGCGGTCGTGGGTGCTCCGAGTCTGCCGCGCCGCGGCGGGCGCCGGTGCCGCCCGGGGCGTGTCCTCGGCCACACCCCGTCCCGCCCGTGCCGCGGGTGCGGCGCGCGCGGGGGCTGCCTAGCGTGAGGGCGTGACGGACCTGCCCCTGACGCCCCAGAGCACCACGCCCGCCGCGCGGGCCCGCATCGGACTGTGGGGCGGTGCCCCGTGGGCCGACCCCGACCGCCGCGAGGAGGCCCGCGAGGCCGCCCGCGAGGTGGAGGCCCTGGGCTACTCCCGCATCTGGCTCTCCGGCGGCTTCGACCCCGGCCTGCACCCGGTGTTCGGCGAGCTGCTCGACGCCACCGAGGAGGTCGGCGTGGCCAGCGGCATCGTCAGCGTGTACGCCGCCACCGCGCAGGAGTGCGCCGACGGCTTCGCCGCGCTGGAGCAGCGCCACCCCGGCCGGTTCCTGCTGGGGCTGGGCAACAGCCACGCCGCGATCGTGGAGCGCTCGGGGGAGGACTACTCCAAGCCCTACTCGCGCACCGTGGAGCACCTCGACGCCCTGGACGCCGCCGGCGCCGTGCCGCGCGAGCGCCGCGCCCTGGCCGCGCTGGGCCCGCGGATGCTGCGCCTGGCGCGCGACCGGTCCCTGGGGGCGCACCCGTACTTCACCACGCCCGCGCACACCACGTACGCGCGCGAGGTGCTCGGCGCCGGCGTGCTGCTCGCGCCGGAGGTCGCCGTGGTGCTGGAGGAGGACCCGGACCGCGCCCGCGCCATCGCCCGCCGCTACGCCACCGGCTACCTCGCCCTGCCGAACTACACCAACAACCTGCGCCGCTTCGGCTACGGCGACGAGGACTTCGCCGACGGCGGCAGCGAGCGCCTGATCGACGAGCTGATCCCCTGGGGCGGCACCGCCACCGTGGTCGCCGGCATCGCCCGGCACGTGGACGCCGGCGCCGACGAGGTCGCCGTGCAGGTCCTCACCGCCTCCGGGCAGGACTTCCCGCTGCGCGAGTGGGGCGAGCTGGCCCGCGCGCTCATCGGCTGAGCGCCCCGGCGCCCGGCCGGTCACCGGGCCGGGCGCCCGCTCGGCCCCCCCGCTCAGTCGTGGGTGGCGGTCTCGTGCCCGCCGTGGCCGGCCGGCTCCAGCTGGAACGTGGCGTGCTCGACGGCCACGGGGAAGTGCTCGGCGACGCACGCCTGCAGCTGGTCCAGGATCTCCGGGGCGTGCCCGTCGAGGAAGCACGTGTCGTCCAGCACGACGTGCGCGGACAGCACCGGCAGCCCGGAGGTGATCTGGCTGGCGTGCAGGTCGTGCACCGCCCGCACGTGCGGCAGCTCCAGCAGGTGCCGGCGCACCTCCTCGAGGTCCAGGCCGGGCGGGACGGCCTCCAGCAGCACGCTGGTGGTCTCCCGCAGCAGCCGCACCGTGCGCGGCACGATGAGCACGCCGATGAACAGGGAGACCACCGCGTCGGCGCGGGTCCAGCCGGTCAGGGCGACGACGACGGCGGCCACCAGGACCGCCACGGAGCCCAGGGCGTCGTTGACGACCTCCAGCACCGCCGCGCGCACGTTGACGTTGCCGGCGCCCTCCCCGCGCAGCAGCAGCCCCAGGGCGGCCAGGTTGCCCAGCAGGCCGACGGCGCCGAAGACGAGCATCGCGGTGGAGGACACCTCCGGCGGCTCGGCCAGCCGCCGCACGCCCTCCACCAGCACGAACACGCCCACCGCGAGCAGCGCGGCTGCCTGCGCGGTGGCGGCGAGCACCTCCGCGCGCCGGTACCCCCAGGTGCGCCGGGGCGTGGCGGGCCGGGCGGCGAGGTTCGCGGCCAGCAGCGCGACCACCAGGCCGGCGACGTCGGTGAGCACGTGACCGGCGTCCGCCAGCAGCGCCAGGCTGCCCGAGACCCAGGCGCCGACCGCCTCGGCGACGAGCACGGAGGCCGTGATCGCCAGGGCCCCCGCCAGCCGTCGGCGGTCCCGCTCGCCGTGCCCGTGCCCGTGCCCGTGGCCGTGCCCGTGGCCCGCGCTCACGCGGTGCTCCCGCGCGGCCGGGTCCCGGCGCACAGCGCCCCCTCCACGGCCAGCACGACGCCGACGAGGTCGTCCAGGGCGTGCCGCAACCGCGGGTCGGCCAGCTCGTAGCGCACCCGCCGGCCCTCGGGCTCGGTGACGACCAGCCCGCAGCCGCGCAGGCAGGCCAGGTGGTTGGACAGGTTCTGCCGCGAGACGCCCAGGGCCTCGGCGAGCTCGGCGGGGTAGCCGGGGGCCTCGCGCAGCGCCAGCAGCAGCCGCGCCCTGGTGGGGTCGGACAGGGCGTGGCCGAAGCGGGCCAGGACGCCGGCGGGGGTGCTGATCACCCCTCGACGGTACACGCACGCGTGTACCGACACCGCAGCCGCCGCCGCGACCGCCCCGCCCTGGCCGCCACCTCGGGCCACCTCGGGCCACCTCGGGCCACCCCGGGCCGCCTCGGGGTGGCCCGTCCGGTTGCCGCCGCCCGAGGCGCTCCGTAGCGTCCACGGGGCGCCGGCCGGCGGCGCGGGACGGGGGCACGGCGGTGGGACTGCTCGACCCGGAGTCGCTGCTGTCGTCCTTCGGGGCGTTCGGCGTCTTCGCCGTGCTCTTCGCCGAGACGGGCCTGCTCATCGGCTTCTTCCTGCCCGGGGACTCCCTGCTGTTCACCGCCGGGCTGCTCGCCGCCACCCCGGTCACCTCCGCCGCCCACCTGCCGCTGGCGCAGGTGCTGGTGGCCGCCCCCGCCGGCGCGCTGCTCGGCGCGCAGGTCGGCTACCTCATCGGCCGCCGCGCCGGCCCCGCCCTGCTCGAGCGGCCCGACCACCCGCGCCGGTACGCCGGCGTGCAGCGGGCCCGCGGCGTGCTGGAGAAGTACGGCTACCGCAAGGCCGTCGTGCTGGGCCGCTTCCTGCCGGTGGTGCGCACCCTGATGAACCCCCTCGCCGGCACCCTGGGCATGCCCGCGGCCGCGTTCACCCTGTGGCAGGTCACCGGCGGGCTGGTGTGGTCGCTGGGCATCACGGTCGCCGGCTACCTGCTCGGCAGCCGCGTACCCGGCCTGGACCGGTACCTGCTGCCGTTCGTCGCCGCTGTCGTGGTCCTCTCCCTGGTGCCGGTGGCCGTGCAGGTGATGCGCTCCACCCGCCGCCGCTGAACCCGAGCCACCTGCGAG
>NZ_JAAALM010000421.1 GCF_009906395.1 Kineococcus indalonis | reverse complement strand
CGGGCGGGGCCGGGTCGCCGGGACCGGTGCCGGATCCGTGGTGGAGCGGTGCTGACATGGTCCCCAGGGTGGCACGCAGTGGTCCGTACCAACCAATCAGCGGTGGTTCGGAAGGACTAGACCGCAGGTGTCGTCGCAGGTCAGCGCGCTGTCCGGGCCGGCGGGGCCCGAGCCGGCAAAGGTGTGACGAAAGAGGGGTGCGGAGCGCTGGCGGTAGACTGGAGCGTCAACCCCCCACCACGCAGCGGATCGAGAACCAGCATGCCCCTGAGCACCCGCGAGGACCTGCGCAACGTCGCGATCGTCGCCCACGTCGACCACGGCAAGACCACGCTCGTCGACGCGATGCTCTGGCAGTCCGGCGCCTTCCGCGCCAACGCCGACGTCGCCGACCGCGTCATGGACTCCGGCGACCTCGAGCGCGAGAAGGGCATCACCATCCTCGCCAAGAACACCTCGGTCCGGTACGCCGGCCCCGGTGCTCCCGAGGGCGGCATGACCATCAACATCATCGACACGCCCGGCCACGCCGACTTCGGCGGCGAGGTCGAGCGCGGCCTGTCCATGGTCGACGGCGTCGTGCTGCTCGTCGACGCCTCCGAGGGCCCGCTGCCGCAGACCCGCTTCGTGCTGCGCAAGGCGCTGGCCGCCGGGATGCCGGTCGTCGTCCTGGTCAACAAGGTCGACCGCCCCGACGCGCGCATCGCCGCCGTCGTGGAGGAGACCTACGACCTGCTGCTGGACCTGGCCGCCGACGTCGAGGGCATCGACGCCGACAAGCTGCTCGAGGTCCCCGTCGTCTACGCCTCCGCGAAGAACGGCCGCGCCTCGCTGAACCAGCCCGAGAACGGCGGCCTGCCCGACTCCGAGGACCTCGTCCCGCTGTTCCAGACGATCATCGACACCATCCCGGCGCCGACCTACGACCCCGAGACCCCGCTGCAGGCGCACGTCACCAACCTCGACGCCTCCCCGTTCCTGGGGCGCCTGGCGCTGCTGCGGATCTTCTCCGGCGAGCTGGTCAAGGGCCAGCAGGTCGCGTGGTGCAAGCACGACGGCACCATCGAGCGCGTCAAGGTCACCGAGCTGCTCGTCACCGAGGCCGTCACCCGCGTGCCCGGTGAGAAGGCCGGCCCCGGGGACATCGTCGCCGTCGCCGGCATCGAGGGCATCACCATCGGCGAGACCCTCGCCGACCCCGAGGACCCGCGCCCGCTGCCGCTCATCACGGTCGACGAGCCCGCCATCTCCATGACCATCGGCATCAACACCTCCCCGATGGCCGGGCGCGTCAAGGGCGCCAAGGTCACCGCGCGCCTGGTCAAGGACCGCCTCGAGAAGGAGCTGGTCGGCAACGTCTCGATCCGCGTCCTGCCCACCGAGCGCCCCGACGCGTGGGAGGTGCAGGGCCGCGGCGAGCTGGCGCTGGCCATCCTCGTGGAGCAGATGCGCCGCGAGGGCTACGAGCTGACCGTCGGCAAGCCGCAGGTCGTCCTGCGCAAGGACGAGAACGGCAAGACCCTCGAGCCCTTCGAGAACCTGACGATCGACTGCCCCGAGGAGTACCTGGGTGCGGTCACCCAGCTCCTGGCCGCCCGCAAGGGCCGCATGGAGACGATGACCAACCACGGCACCGGCTGGGTGCGCATGGAGTTCTACGTCCCCTCCCGCGGGCTCATCGGCTTCCGGACCGAGTTCCTCACCGACACCCGCGGCACCGGCATCGCGCACGCGCTGTTCGCCAAGTACGACCACTGGGCCGGCGACATCCGCACCCGCCAGTCGGGCTCGCTGGTCGCCGACCGCGCCGGTGCCGCCACCGCGTTCGCGATGACGAACCTGCAGGAGCGCGGGCAGATGTTCATCGAGCCGACCTCCGAGGTGTACGAGGGCATGATCGTCGGGGAGAACTCCCGCGCCGACGACATGGACGTCAACATCACCAAGGAGAAGAAGCTCACCAACATGCGGTCCTCGACCTCCGACGAGTTCGAGCGCCTCATCCCGCCGCGCCACCTGTCGCTGGAGCAGTCGCTGGAGTTCTGCCGCGAGGACGAGTGCGTCGAGGTGACGCCGGAGGCCGTGCGCATCCGCAAGGTCGTCCTGGAGGCCTCCGCGCGCGCCAAGACCGCCTCGAAGGCCAAGAAGGGCTGAACCCCCTCGCCCCGCGGGGCGGGCGGCCCCGGCGACGGGTCGCCCGCCCCGCGGCGTCCCCGGCGCCCCCGCGCCGCGATCACGTGCCTTGCACCGGGCACCGCCACGGCACAGGGTTGGGGCATGACGACGATCCCCGAACCCCCCGCGGACCCCGACGGCAGCCCCGAGGGCGCCGCCGGGGCCGCCACGGCGGGCCGCGACCCGCTGGAGATCGCCGCCGACCTCGTCGACGACGCCGCGCGCGAGCTGGACCCCGCCGAGCTGGCCTCGATGGACCGCCTCGACCAGCCGCACCGGCTGCTGCTCGTGCACGCCCACCCCGACGACGAGTCCATCGGCACCGCCCTGACCATGGCGCGCTACGCCGACGCCGGCGCGCAGGTCGTGCTGCTCACCGCCACCCGCGGCGAGCTGGGCGAGGTCATCCCGCCCGCGCTGGCGCACCTGACGCCCGACGAGCTCGGCGAGCACCGCACCGGCGAACTGGCCGCCGCGATGGAGGCCCTCGGGGTGGAGGACCACCGCTTCCTCACCCGCCCCGACGGCAGCGGGTACCGCGACTCCGGCATGGTGTGGCTGGAGCCGGGCCGTGCCGCCGCCGGTGAGGACGTCGACCCGCGCGCGCTGACCGCCGCCGACCCCGAGGAGGTCGCCGAGCGCATCGCCGAGGTGGTGCGCGAGGTGCGCCCCCAGGTGGTCGTCACCTACGAGCCCGGCGGGGGCTACGGCCACCCCGACCACGTGCGGGTCGCCGAGGCCACCGCGCGCGCCCTGGTGCTCGCCGCCGGGGGCGGGCGCGACGGCCGCGACGGGGGCGTGGTGCCCTGGCAGGTCGCCAAGGTCTACGAGGTGGTCCAGCCCGCCGGCGAGCTGCGCGCCGCGCTGCGCCGCCTGGCCGCCACCGGCGCACCCGGCGCCGCCGACCCCGGGGGCCCGCTGCCCAGCGTCGCCGTGCCGGACGAGGAGGTCACCACCGTCGTCGACGGCACCGAGCAGGTGCCCGCGAAGATCGCCGCGCTGCGCGCGCACGCCACCCAGGTGGAGCTGGACCTGGACGCCGAGGTGCCCGCGATGCGCCTGTCCAACGGCGTGCCGCAGCCGCTGGGCACCCGCGAGCACTTCCGCCTGGTGCACGGCGTGGCGGCCGGCCCCCTCGACGCCGACGGGCGCGAGACCGACCTCTTCGCGGGCGTCGCCACCTCCTGAGCGACCCCACCACGGCACCGCCCGCCGGCCCCCGCTGCCCGGCGGGCGGTGTCGTGGTGGTGCCATCACGCTGCGTTGCGCCACGCGGGTGAACCCCGTCCCCCGAACCGGTCACCGCGGGTGCCCGCCCGGCCGGTGCCGGGGTTGGGTGGACCCAGGGTCCCGGGCACCTCCGGGCCGGGAGGGGAGGAGCGGCCGTGGCCGAGCAGCTGGGGGCACCGCGCACCGGGACCGCGACCGGGGCGCGGTGCCCCCAGC
>NZ_JAAALM010000420.1 GCF_009906395.1 Kineococcus indalonis | reverse complement strand
GTGGTAGCGCTCGTAGAGCGCGTCGCCGGACCCCGCCCCGGCCGCTGACGGCGACGGCGACGGCGAGGTGTTCCGCTGCTTCGGCACCGGCGACGCGCTCTACGAGCGCTACCACGACACCGAGTGGGGCCGGCCCGTGCGCGGCGACGCCGCCCTGTACGAGCGGCTGAGCCTGGAGGCCTTCCAGTCCGGGCTGTCGTGGATCACCGTGCTGCGCCGGCGCGAGTCGCTGCGCGCCGCCTTCGACGGGTTCGACCCCGGGCGCGTGGCCGGCTACGGCGACGCCGACGTGCAGCGCCTGCTCGCCGACCCCGGCGTCATCCGCAACCGGCTCAAGGTGGAGGCGGTGGTGGCCAACGCGCGCGCCGCGCTGCGGCTGGCGCGGAGCGGGCCGGGGCTGTCGGAGCTGGTGTGGTCCTTCGCGCCCGCCGAGCCCGGCCCGGCGCCCGTGCGGCCCGCCGACGTGCCCGCCAGCACGCCGGCCTCCGCGGCGCTGGCGAAGGCCCTCAAGGCCGCCGGGTTCCGCTTCGTGGGGCCCACCACCGCCTACGCCGCCATGCAGGCCTGCGGGCTGGTCGACGACCACCTCGCGCGCTGCCCGGCCCGCGGCGGCGCGGCGCCCCGCTGAGGCCCCGGCGCCGGTGCCCGGGCACCGGCGCGCACCCCCGCCGCAGGGTCGTCAGGACCCCGCGCGACACACCTGGCTGAGAGTCGCCGGAGCAGCGTGCAAGGATTCTGCGAGCGCGGGAGCCCTGTCCCGTCGACGAACGAGACGAGAGGTGTCCCACATGGTCGATCGACAGCGAGTCGTCATCGTCGGCGGGGGCTTCGCCGGCCTGTACGCCGGCCGCAAGCTGGAGAAGCTGCTCCCCGCCAGCACGGCCGAGCTGGTGATCGTGAGCCCCACCGACCACCTCACCTACAGCCCCCTGCTGCCGGACGTCACCGCGTCCGTGCTCGAGCCGCGCCACGTCGCGGTGTCCCTGCGCCAGGCGCTGCCGCGGCACCGCCTCGTGGTCGGCCACGTCACGTCGGTGGACGTCGAGGCCAAGACGATCACCATCACGCGCACCGAGCGCGGCCAGGCCGAGGAGACCGGCCCCGAGTCGCAGGTCATGTCCTACGACCGCCTGCTGCTGGCCCCCGGCTCGGTCACCCGCCGCTTCCCCATCCCGGGCGTGGCGGAGTCGGCGCGCGGCGTCAAGACCATCACCGAGGCCGCGTTCGTGCGCGACCACCTGGTGAACCAGCTCGACGCGGCGGACTCCCTGCCGGACGACCCGCGCTTCGACGCCGAGCGCGCCGAGCGCATGACGGTCGTGGCGGTCGGTGCCGGCTACACCGGCACCGAGATCGTCGCCCAGACGCAGCGCTGGCTGAAGCGCGTCGCGGACCGCTGGTCCAAGATCGACGTCGACGACGTCAAGTGGCTGCTCATCGACGTGGCCCCCGCGGTGCTGCCCGAGCTCGGCCCGCGCCTGGGCCAGTACGCGCTGTCCGCGATGAAGGCCCGCGGCATCGACGTGCGCCTGGGCGTGTCGGTGGCCTCCGTCGAGGGCAACGTCATCAACCTCACCGACGGCGCCGCGGTGCCCTCGCGCACCCTCATCTGGAACGCGGGCATCATCGCCAACCCGCTCATGGCCACCCTCGGCCTGCCGCTGGAGCGCGGCCGCCTCGTCGTGGACACGCAGCTGCGCGTCACCGACGACGTGTGGGCGGTCGGCGACGCCGCCGCCGTGCCGGACCTCGCCAAGGAGAAGCCGGCCGACGGCCCGCAGCCGGTCACCCCGCCCACCGCGCAGCACGCGCAGCGCCAGGGCACCCGGGTGGGCGAGAACATCGCCGCCAGCTTCGGCGTCGGGCAGGCCAAGGACTACGTGCACAAGGACCTCGGCCTGGTGGCCGACCTCGGTGGCACCACCGCGGTCGCCAAGCCGCTGGGCATCGAGCTCACCGGCCTGCCCGCCAAGATCGTCGCGCGCGGCTACCACCTGTACGCGCTGCCCAGCATGGCCAACCGCGTGCGGGTGCTCACCGACTGGGCGCTGCACGCGCTGCTGCCCCCGCAGGCGGTCGCGCTGAACCAGACGCGTCCGGAGGACGCGCTGATCACCACGGCGCAGAACACCGAGATCTACCCCAAGGCCGAGGACAAGCCCAAGGTCGGCTGACCTGGAGGACCCCTCGGACGCCGTGCCCGAGGACGCGGTGGCGCTCGTCGCCGCGTCCCTGGGCACGAGCACCGCACGAGCCCGGAGGCTGGCGCGCACCGCGCTGCCCCCGGGCTCCGTGCGTTCGGCGCGCGCCGCGGCCGCGCGGGGCCGCCCGGTGCTGCTCGTGGAGGGCGCCACCGACGCGGCGGTGCTCACGGTGCTGCTCGGCGGGGACGGCCCGCTGGTCGTGGCCGCCGGCGGCAAGCACGTCCTGCCCCTGGCCGCGGCCGTCGCCGGTGCCGTGGGCGCCGACTGGCACGTCCTCGTCGACGGCGACGGCGACGGCTGGCAGCGCGCGGCGAACCGCTCCCGGGCGCGCGCCACGCACGCGCGCAGCACCCGGCGGGTGCTGGACGCGCTGCCGCCGCAGCGGTGCACCGTGCTGCCGGACGCGCTGGAGGCCGAGCTGGCGGGCTGGCCCTCCTTCGTCGCCGCCCTGCGGCGCCTCGGCGGCGAGCTGAGCGGCCCGGCCGCCAAGGACCCCGCCCGCTACGCCGCGGCCGCGGCCGCCGCCGGCACCGCCGACGCCCCCGAGCGGCTGGTGGCGCTGCGCCGCCTCACGCGGGGGCGCCGACCGGGCCCGCCGGGCGGCTGAGGCGCGCGGCCAGCCCCGTCGCGCGCGCCAGGGGCCGCTGCACCGCCGCGCCCACCGCCTCCACCGAGCCCACCAGGCGCACCCGGTGCCGGGCGCGGGTCACCGCGGTGTAGAGCATCTCCCGGGTGGCCAGCGGCGAGCGCGCCGGCGCCGCCAGCACCGTCACCGTCCCGAACTGCGAGCCCTGGCTGCGGTGCACCGTCATGGCGTGCACCGGCTCCACCGCGGCCAGGCGCGCCAGCGGCACCAGCAGCGGCCCGTCGCCGCGGCCCACCGCCACCACCAGGTCCCCGCCGGACTCCAGCACCACCCCCGTGTCGCCGTTGAACACGCCGACCACCGGGTCGTTCGTGGTGACGATGACGGGCAGGCCCACGTAGCGCCCGTCCGGGCGCGGGCGCACGCCCAGCTCGTCCACGGACCAGCGGTGCGCCAGCGCGCTCCAGTGCGACACCCCCCGGCCGCCGCGCCGGTGCGCGCACAGCACCCGGTGCGCGTCCAGCGCCGCCAGCGCCGCCGGGGCGTCGCCGCGGCGGGCGGCCCCGACCACGTCGCGGGCGCGGGCCAGCACCTCGGCGCGCACGAGCTCCAGCGCGGCGCCGGTGACGGGCTCGTCCTCGGCGACCTCGACGAACTCGACCTCCGGGGCGCCGGAGCGCAGCACGTCCACCACGGCGCCGGTGTCGCCGGCGCGCACGGCCCGGGCGAGCTCCGCGATCGGGCCGCCCGCGGCGAAGCGGTGCGTGGCGCGCAGCAGGGCCACGCCGTCGGCCACCCAGCGCCCGCGCACCCCCACCGGGTCGGCGGGAGC
>NZ_JAAALM010000041.1 GCF_009906395.1 Kineococcus indalonis | reverse complement strand
GGGTGGGCAGGTCCTGCGGCGCGCGGCGCGCGGTGGCCCTCGGGCCGCGGGCGCCGGGTGCGGGAGTGGTGCTGCTGCTCACCGGGTCGTCATCGACAGCGGGAGCGGGCGGCTGCAGCGCCGGGGAGGGGCTCGCCGGGCGCGTCACCCGCACGGCGCAGCGGCCACGAGCGGGCGGCGGAGGCGCCCGGACGCACCACGGCCCCCGCACCCTGGTGGGTGCGGGGGCCGTGGACGGGACGATCAGAGGCGGGTGACGCCGCTCGCCTGGGGGCCCTTGGCGCCCTGGGTCACGGAGTACTCCACGCGGTCGTTCTCCTCCAGGCTGCGGTAACCGCTGCCCTGGATCTCGCTGAAGTGGACGAACACGTCGGCAGAGCCGTCCTCGGGGGCGATGAAGCCGTAGCCCTTCTCGCCGTTGAACCACTTCACAGTGCCCTGAGCCATGTCTGGCCTCCTCGGGTGTTGCGCTCCGTCGGGAGCTCGTCGCGGAGGGGCTGACCGTTCGGAAAGCTGAAAACCCTCGAGCTGAAATCCCCGGGTGTTGTCAGCACATCGAGAACAGCGACTGCATCGACCGTAGCACGCTCTTGGCGTCGGGGGAAGTCTCAGCTGCGCAGCTGGGACACCAGGGGGCAGCTGAAGCTGTTGCGGGCGGCCAGGCCGACCTCGTTGAGGTAGCTGATGATGGCCCGGTAGGCGCCGAAGAAGGTGGTCTCGGTGTAGGTGATGCCGTGCTCGGCGCAGAACTGGCGCACGAACGGCTGCGCCTTGCGCAGGTTGGGGCGCGGCATGCTCGGGAAGAGGTGGTGCTCCACCTGGAAGTTCAGCCCGCCCATGACGAGGTCCACGAACCAGCCGCCGGAGACGTTGCGGGAGGTGAGGACCTGCCGGCGGATGTAGTCCACCTTCTTCTCGCGCGGCACGATCGGCATGCCGACGTGGTTGGGCGCGAACGCCCCGCCCATGCAGAAGCCGAAGGCGGCCATGTGCACGCCGAAGAACGCCAGCGCCTTCCACGGCCCCATCAGCAGCACCGCCGAGGACGCGTAGACCGCCCAGTGCGCCACGATGAGCGAGGCGTCCACCGAGCGGCGCTTGGTGCGCTTGCCCGTCAGCAGCGAGCGGGTGCTCTCGATGTGCAGCACGAAGCCCTCGAAGGCCAGCAGCGGCACGAAGAACAGCCCCTGGTGGCGGGTGAACCACCGCAGGAAGCCGCGCCGGCCGGCGGCGGCCTCCTCGTGGAAGGACACCACGCCGGACTCGATGTCGCCGTCGACGCCGCGCTGGTTGGGCGCCTGGTGGTGGCGGGTGTGCTTGCCCATCCACCAGCCGTAGCTGAGGCCGGCGACGAACGCGGCGAACACGTGCGAGGCGGTCTCGTTGTGCCGGTGGCTGGCGAAGATCTGCCGGTGGGCGGCGTCGTGGCCCAGGAAGGCGAACTGGGTGATGACGACCGCGAGGGCCGCGGCCAGCAGCAGCACCAGCCAGGAGTCGCGCAGCAGGACCGTGCCGGCCGCCACGGCGCTGAAGGCGACGGTGGTCGCGGCGATGCGCGTCCAGTACGTGCCGCGCCGGCGGCGCATCAGGCCCGCCTCCTGCACGAGGGCGGTGAGCTTGCCGTACGGGGTGCTGCTGCGGCGGGGGGCGGTGGCGCCGGCGGGCGCCCCGCTCTGGGCCGCGCTGCTGGTGGTGGTGGTCACTGACGTCCTCTCGGGCGCGATGACCGTTGCTCGGGCCGCGCCTGTGGAAAGCGGTGCGGTGCGCCCGGGCTGGGAGTCACAGCGGGGGACGACCGCGTCTACCTGCGGCGCCCCCGCACAGTTGAACACGAACGCGGCGCCGTTGGTTCCCCATCGTGCCGGATCACGCGCCCAGGCGCAGCGCCACGAAGGCCACGTCGTCGTCGGTGTCGCCGAGGCGGGCCAGCAGGTGCTCGCACAGGTGCTCCACGTCCTCGGGCGCGTCGGCCAGGGTGCGCGCCAGGCGCGCCAGGCCCACGCTGAGCTCCTCCCCGCGGCGCTCCACGAGCCCGTCGGTGTAGGCCAGCACCGTCGAGCCGGGCGCCAGGCGCCGGCTGCCGCCGACGCGCTCGGTGGGCTGCACGCCGAGCATGAGGCCGTGGACGTCGTCGAGGACGTCCACGCGCCCGTCCGGGCCGCGCACCAGCAGCGGCGGGTGCCCCGCGGTGGCGTGCTCCAGCACCCAGGAGCCGTCCGGGGAGGCGGTGGCGCGCGCGTACGCCAGGGTCGCCATGGTCGTCATGCCCAGCCCGTCGAGGAGGCGGTCGACGCGGTCCAGCACCAGCGAGGGGGGCGGGCCGGTGGTGTCCCAGGCGCTGGCGCGCAGCAGGCCGCGCAGGTGGCCCATCGCGGCGGCGGCCATGACGTCGTGGCCGACGACGTCGCCGACGGCCAGGCCCAGGCCGTCGCCGGGCAGGTCGATGAGCTCGTAGAAGTCGCCGCCCACGCGCGCCCCGGACTCGCTGGCCCGGTAGCGGGCGGCCGCCCGCACCCCCGGCACGGTCGGCAGCTGCGGCAGCAGGCTGTTCTGCAGGGTGGCGGCGATGCGGTGCTGCTCCTCGTACAGGCGGGCGTTGTCGAGGATGAGCCCGGCGCGCCGGCCCAGGTCCACGGCCACGTGCAGGTCGTCGGGGGTGTGCCGGGGGCTGCCGGGGCCGCGCACCAGCGCCAGCAGGTCGGCGCTGCGCCGGCGCCCGGGCAGGGTGACCATCAGCACCGACGCCGCGCCCAGGGCGTCGCTGAGCTCCAGCAGGGCGGGGTCGCTCACCCACGTGGCGCGCTCGCGGTGGCGCTCCTCGGAGTCGTAGTCGGCGATCAGGCGGGCGTGCTCGCCGCCCAGCAGGGTGCCCAGCACGGGGCCCGGCGCCAGGGAGGTGATCCAGCGGTCCACGTAGCGGCGCAGCTCGCCGCGGCGGGAGGGGTCGCGGTGGCGGGGGGTGACGTCCTGCACGGAGCCCTGCTCGTCGGTGGAGACCAGCAGCGCCCAGTCGCCCAGGCCGGGCACGACGAGGTCCAGCAGCCGCTGGCGGCACTCGGCGACGTCGAGGGTGACGGCCAGGCGGCTGGTGGCCTCGGCGAGCAGCTCCAGGCGGGCGCGGGAGCCCTCGGCGTCGCGGTGGGCGGCCTCGGCCTCGCGGCGGGCGCGGCGCTCGGCGGCCAGGGCCCGGTCGCGCTCGAGGTCGGCGTCGATGCGGGCGGTGACGTCGGTCTGGATGCCGACGTAGTGGGTCAGCTCGCCGTCGGGGCCGTGCACGGGGCTGAGCAGCAGCTGGTTCCAGAACGCCGTGCCGTCCTTGCGGTGGTTGAGCAGGGTCGTGGAGACCTCCTGCCCGGCGCTCAGGGCGCGGCGCATGGCGGCGACCGCCTCCGGGTCGGTGCCGGCGCCCTGCAGGAAGCGGCAGTTGCGCCCGACGACCTCCTCCAGCGCGTAGCCGGTCGTGGCGGTGAAGGCGGGGTTCACCCACACCAGCGGCAGGTCCTCGGCGCTGGCGTCGGCCACGGTGAAGGACATGCCGGTGGCCAGCACCGCCCGGTCGCGCAGCTGGGCCTGCGCCTGGGCGGCGTCGGCGGCGGCGCGGGCGGCCTCGCGCCGGCTCAGCGGCAGGAACACCACCAGGGCGTGGTCGGAGAGCACGGGCGCGCCGACCATGGGCAGCGCCACCACCCACAGCGGGTCGCGGTGCGAGCCGAGCTCGCTGACGCGGCCGGCGGACACGGCCTGCCCGGCCACGGGCAGCGAGCGCGCCACCCGCGACAGCGGGTGCTCGGTGCTGGACAGCTCCGCGCCGTCGAGGTCGCGCAGGTCGGCGGCGTCGGACCACTCGTCCAGGCCGACGGGCAGCCGCACGCCGGGCGCGAGCTGCTCGGCGACGGGGTTGGCGTGCACGACGGCGCGCGTGGTGAGGTCGACGAGCAGCACGGCGGCCGGCGCCCCGCCCGCGACCACGGACAGGTCGGTGACGGACGCGCTGCCCGGGGTCGCCGACGTCGACGCCGTCCCGTCGGACGTCGTCGCGGACTCCACCCCCAACGGGACCTCCTCGATCGCGGGCGCCGTGTGCTCGACCGCCCTCGACCACCCTAGGCGCGCCAGCGGCGGTGCCGTCCACCCGGAGGGTCACCCGCAGGGCCACCCGGGAGCCGCCCCGGGGTCAGGAGGGGCCCGCCGGCGCCGATGGGGGGTGGTGCACGCACCCGACGCCGACGAGCTGCGCCCCGGGGACGCCGTGAAGGTCCGCGGCACCGGCACGGCGGCGCACACCGGCGCCAAGGCCCTGGTGGCCGCGGTGCACCGGGACCCGCACGCCCCGCACCGGGTGGTGGCGGTGGACGTGCGCTACAGCGCGCGGGGCCGGGCGCTGCGGGTGGACCTGGCCGGCCCGGGCGAGCTGGTGCGCTTCGCGCAGCCGTGGCCGCAGCGGGCCCCCGAGCGCCCGCAGGGGGCGGCGGCGGCCGGTGCCGGCACGGGCCTGGCCGGCGGGCCCGGCGCCTCGCGGCGGGCGCTGGCGGTGCTGGGCGCGGTGCTGGTGCTGGGCGCTGCGGCGGTGGGCGCGCCGGTGCGGGGCTGGACGTGCAGGGCGAGCTGGTGCGCCTGGGCGTGGCCCGCCCGGCCGCGGGCGGGGCGTCGGCGCCGGGCGACGCGGCCGCGGCGGAGGCGCTGGCGCGCGTGGAGCCCGGGGGCGACCCCGGCTGCGGCTGACGCGGTGCTGACGCGGGCGCGGGGTGCGGCGGGGCGCACGCCCTAGGCTCGCCCGCATGGGGGTCGAACGGGACGTGGCCGGCGGCGGACCCGGCGGCGGACCGGGCGGCAGGGTCGCCGTGGTGGTGCCGTGCCTCGACGAGGAGGCGGCCGTCGGCGCGGTCGTGGACGGCCTGCGCGCGGCCCTGCCGCACGCGGTGGTGTACGTGTACGACAACGGCAGCACCGACCGCACCGCCGAGGTCGCCGCCCGGCACGGCGCGGTGGTGCGCTTCGAGCCGCGCCCCGGCAAGGGCAACGTCATCCGCCGCGCGTTCGCCGACGTCGACGCCGACACGTACGTCCTCGTCGACGGCGACGACACCTACGACGCCTCCGCCGCCGGGGACCTGGTGCGGCTGCTGGTGGCCGAGGGCCTGGACCACGTCGTGGGCACCCGGCGGGCGGACAGCCTCACCGCGTACCGGCGCGGGCACGCCGCCGGCAACCGGGCGCTGAACTCGGTGGTCTCGCGGGTGTTCGGCACGCCGGTGACGGACATGCTCAGCGGCTACCGCGTGATGTCGCGCCGGTTCGTGAAGTCGTTCCCGGCGATCTCGCGGGGTTTCGAGGTGGAGACGGAGCTGACGGTGCACGCGGTGAACCTGCGGGTGCCGCAGCGCGAGGTGCCGGTGGGTTTCCGGGACCGGCCGGAGGGGTCGGCGAGCAAGCTGCGCACCTACCGCGACGGGTTCGCGATCCTGCGCTGGATCCTGCGCCTGGCGCACCTGGAGCGGCCGCTGCTGGTGCACGCGCTGCTGGGCGCGCTCGTCGCGGCGGTGTCGCTGGCGCTGGGGCTGCCGGTGGTCGTGGAGTTCCTGCGCACGGGCCTGGTGCCGAAGTTCCCCACCGCGATCCTCGCCTCGGCGCTGATGATGATCGCGGTGCTCGTCGCGGCGGTGGGGGTGGTGCTGGACGCGGTGCGCCGCGCCTCCGACGAGTCCTCGCGCCTGGTGTACCTGCAGTACCCGGCCCCGCACGAGCTGGACCTGCGCGCCCCGGGCGGCGGGGCGCAGCGGGCGGCGGACCGGGCGCCGGGGCGTCTGCGGTGAGGGCGGTGCTGCGCTTCGCCGCCCGCGCCGCCGTCGGGCTGGTGCTGGTGCAGGCGGTCCTGCTGGGGCTGCTGGTCGCGGCGCAGGCCGTGCCGAACGAGCCGATCGTGCGGCACCTGGCGCAGGCCGTGGAGAGCGGCGACTACGGCGCCCCGTACGCCCCGGACGGGGTGGGCGGCATCGCGGACCGGTTCACCGAGTGCGTGGTGCTCGGCTACGGCGTCAGTTCCGCCGACGACCCGCGCAGCGTGTGGTACCGCGCCACCGGCGGGCCGCGGTTGTCCTCGTGCGAGCAGGGCGCCGGGCAGATCGAGGCGCTGGCCGCCGGGGAGTCCCTGGTCCCGCCCGCCGGGTACTACCGCTACTGGAGCGGGTACTCGGTGCTGACGCGCCCGGTGCTGGCGCTGACGGACGTGCCGGGGCTGCGGATGGTCGTCACGGGCGTGTTCGCGCTGGCGGCGCTGGCGGCGTTCCTGGCGGTGTCGCGCCGGGCGGGGCGGGCGGCTCCGCCAGCCCCAGGGCGCGGAGCGCGGGCTCGAAGGAACCGCCGACGGTGAGGGTGGCGGAAGTGGCGACGAGGGTCCTGTCCCCCAGCGCGGCCACCAGCCCCGGGCCCACGCGCAGGGGCGCGACCCGCAGCGTCGGTGGGCGGTGCTCGCCGGCCTGCAGCCAGCGCACGTGCTCGGCGTCGCCGGGTCGCTGCGCGCGGACACCACCCGCGGGGTGAGCCCGGCGCCCCGCGCGGCGGAGCCCAGGGCCGCGGCGAGCCGGTCGATGCGGTGCAGCAGGGCGGTCGCCGGGGCGGTGACCTCCGGCGGCAGCTCGGGCAGCCGGCCCGGGGCGAGGCCGGCGAGCGCGCCGGTGAGCGCGCCGAGGTCCGCGGCGGCCCGCTCGGCCTGCGCGCGGGCGTCGGCGCCGGTCCCGCCGCGCGGCAGCTCGCGCGCGGCCGCGGCGAGGGTGCGCCCCACCGCCGCCGGGGCCAGCTCGTGGCCCCAGGCGGAGGACAGGAACGACTCCAGCTCGTGCGCCTCGTCCACGACCAGGGTGTCGTAGCGGCCCAGCAACGGCTGCGGGCTGAGCAGGTCGTGGGCGACCTGGGCGTGGCTGGTGACCACGACGTCCGCCTCGCGGGCGCCGGCGCGGGCCGCCTCGGCGAAGCACTCGCGCCCGAACGGGCAGGCGGCGGCGCCCGGGCAGCCCGCGGAGTCGGTGGACACGTCTCGCCAGGCGCGCTCGGTGGCCGGCGGCGCCTCCGAGCGGTCGCCGGTGCGGGTGGTGCCGGCCCAGCGCAGCAGGGCGTCCAGCGAGGCGGTGTCGGCGCGCGAGGGCCGGCGCGCGGGCGGCCCGGGCGCGGGGAACAGCGCCTCCGCGCCGCCGGCCGGGTCCACCGCCCGGGCGCTCCCAGCGCCGTCCGGGGAGAGCAGCGCGTGCACCTTGGCCCGGCAGGCGTAGTTGCTGCGCCCCTTCAGCAGCGCGTACGTGAAGCTCCTGCCACCCACCCGGGGCAGCAGCCCGGCCAGCACGGGCAGGTCCTCGGCGACGATCTGCTCGCCGAGCTGCTTGGTCGCGGTGCACACCACCGCGCGCCCGGGGCGGGCCAGGACCGGGACGAGGTAGCCGAACGTCTTGCCGGTGCCGGTGCCGGCGGCCGCCAGCAGGTGGCGGCGCTCGCGCAGGGCGCGCTCGACCGCGGCCACCAGGCGCTCCTGCTGCGGGCGCACCTGGGCGCCGGGACGCTCGGCGAGCAGCGCGCGCAGCAGCGCGGTGGCGTCGGCCGGGCGCCCTGCGCGGCGGGCACCGGGCGCGGGGACGGACCGCGCCGTGCGCGTCGTGCGGGGGGAGTCGTCGGGTGCGCTCACTCGGCTCTCCGGTCGGCGGGTGGGTGGTGCTGCGCGGGGGTGCGCCCCGCGGCTGCCCCCTGTGTACGCCACGGCTCCGACACGCGCCGCGCCGGGCGGTCCCGCGCGTGCCGGGGCGGGTGCCGGGGCGGCGCAGCGCCCGTGCAGTGTCGGTGCCGGGAGGGACACTGGTCCCAGTACCACGGGAGCACCGAAGCAGCCCGCGCTGGACGCCCAGGCGCCGCGCCGGGCACCACGGAACAGGTCGGTAGCGGAAACAGGACAGTCAGGACCCCCCGGGGGCGACCCCGGGCAGCAGGTCCGAGGACGAGGAGTTGGGCAGGATGGCGAAGCCGTTCGTCTCCCACGACGGAGCAGATGAGCAGGGCGTGCGTGCCGAGGTCTGGGTGCAGGTGGGCAACGGCACCGTCACCAAGATCGAGAACCAGGACGACGACACCAAGCGCAACGTCATGGTCGTCATCAGGAGCGACAACAGCAAGGTGAGCAGGCCCATCACGGCCTGGCTGGCCAAGAGCGACCCCACCTACCCGGCGGTGGTCGAGGCGCTGGCGTCCGGTCGCGAGATCCAGTACCGGGTGGAGTCCCAGCGCAAGCCCACCGTGGACCGCACCACCCCCATCGCGGACCTGCGCGTGGACATGGCCACCGCGGGGGCGAACACCGTGAGCATCTTCGCGGGCATCGACGGCACGCTCGGCCAGGAGGCCGTGACCGACCCCGCCGAGGACCCCGGTCCCGGTGGTCGTCTGCGCGCCTCGGACCGCGGTGCGGCCCGGGCGGGGGCGCAGCAGCCGCAGCGCAGCGAGGCGGCGCCCACCGCGCTGGGCGTGGAGGCGGCGCTGAGCGGTCTGACCACCGCCCGCCAGGCCGGTCTGCCCAGCGGTGTCGTGGACGCCGCGGCCGCGCTGGCCCTGGCGGCCGGCGCGACCGCCAGGCAGGTCGCCGACGCGGGTTTCACCGGGCAGTCCACCGCCCCGCGCGGCGAGCCGCGCCGCGCCTTCGCCCACGAGGCGGCGCCGCACCTGCCGCTGAACTCCGACCAGCGCGTCAACCTGGGCTCGTACGCGGTGCAGGCGGCCTTCAGCGCCGAGAACGTCGCGCACGACGTCCTGGTGGAAGCCGAGCAGCGCGCGTTCGAGGCGCACAACGCCGCGGTGGCCGCCGGCGAGCTGGACGGGGAACCGTTGCCGCACCCGCGGCCGGTGGCCCCCGCGCAGGCCACGGGGCTGGCCGGGGTGCTGCTGGTCCTGGCCGACCGGGTGCAGGTCGGCGCCTACGGCGGTGGCCGGCCGGACCGGATGGCCAACAGCCACACCCGGGCCCGCTCGCTGGTCTACGACGCCGTGCGCACGCGCCACCCGGTGCCCTTCGGCGTCGAGGCCGCCGAGCGCGGGGCGTGGATGGCGGCCGTGGTCGGCGAGGGCGTCGAGCGGTTCCGGGCCCTGGCCGCGCTGTCCCAGCAGGTCCCCGACGTCCCGGCCCCCACCGGCGGGGACGACGGCGACGGCACGGGCGGCGACGGCACGGGCGGTGGCGGCACGGGTGGCGGCGCGGGCGAGGGCGCGGGCCGCTCGCGCGCTCAGGGCCCGGAGGTCCCCGCCGCGCGCGCCGAGGGTTCCGCCGGTTTCGTGGCGCCGACCCAGCAGGCCATGCAGCGCTACCGCGACCTGGCGCTGGCCGCGGGTTTCCCGGCCACCCCGGACAGCCCGGCGTTGACGTTCCTGCGCGTGAAGTTCGGCGTGGGCGTGGTGCGCCAGGTGCACGGGGGAACCCTGGAGAGCCTGCTGACCTGGTTCGAGGGCCAGCGCCAGCCGGGCGAGGCGTTCCGCTCCTACGTGGAGTCCACGATCGCCGCGGCTCAGCACGGCACGCGCGGCGAGCAGCGCCCGGGGGTTTCGCGGGAGCACCGCGAACCGCGGGAACCCCGCGGAACCCGGGAGGAGGCCGCGCCGGTGCAGGCCCCCGCCGCTCACGAGGACGGGCCCGGGACCGCGGGCGCGGCGGCCGGGCCGAGCAGCACGGCCGGCGAGGACGGCGCGAAGGGCGCGGACGGCGGGAACCGCGCGAAGGGCGCGGACGGCGGGAACCGCGCGAAGGGCGCGGACGGCGGGAACCGCGCGAAGGGCGAGGACGGGGCCCACGCCGCCTGAGCAGCACCCGTGGCGCGCGGGCCCGCCGGGCCCGCGCGCCGCAGTTCCGGGACGTGTCGGACCCTCCTCCTACGGTTCCGGTGTCGCCCCGACCCGGGCGGCGATCCACGAGGTCGCGAACGTGACGCGAGACATTCGAGGGAGAGCGACAACCATGGGCGTGCCCATCACCATCGTCGGGAACCTGACCAACGACCCGGAACTACGCTTCACCCCCAGCGGTGCGGCGGTGGCCGGCTTCAGCGTCGCGGTGAACGAGCGCCGCCGCAACGCGCAGACCCAGGAGTGGGAGGACGCCGGGACGTCCTACTACCGGGTGGAGGCGTGGCGCTCCCTGGCCGAGAACGTCGCCGGGTCGCTGCGCCGGGGGACGGCCGTGGTCGTCACCGGTGAGCAGACCATCGAGGTCTACGAGCGCAAGGACGGCGGCACCGGCACCTCGGTGCGCGTGCGGGCGCAGAGCGTCGGCCCGGACCTGCGCTACGCCACCGCCGTGGTCCAGCGCCACGGCCGCCAGGACGGCAGCGCGGCGCGCGGCGCCCAGCACGGCCCCGCCGCGCCGGAGGCGGCCGCCCCGCTCGCCGGCGCCGGCGCCGAGGACCCGTGGGGCGTCACCGCCGGCCGGCCGGGCGAAGCGCCGTTCTGAGGGTCGCGCCGCCGGGGCCGCCCGGGCGGGTGGGTTCAGGCGGCGACACCGGTGTCGTCGGCCTCGTCCAGCGCGGCCTCCGAGACCGGCCCGTAGGAGGAGGCCTCCTCGATGCGCGAGCCGTTGACGTCGTCGGGGACGACGTCGAGGACGAGGTCCACCAGGTCGGTGGCCTCGGAGGCGTGGTTGATGAGCACGACCTGCCGTCCGGGCAGTTCGCGGATGGCGGCCATCATCGCCGCGCGGCTGGCCGCGTCCTGCGACACGAACGGCTCGTCCAGCCAGAACAACCCGCCGCTGCGCCCGGACCACAGGTCCGACAGCGCCACGCGCAGCGCGAGGGCCACGGCGGACTCCTCACCGCCGGAGAGCCACTGCACGGGGCGCTGGGTGCCGGTGTCGTCGGTGACGACGGGGGTGAACTCCTCGTCGAGGACGACGGAGACGAACCGGCCCCCGGTGATGCGCGAGACGAGGTCGGTGGCGACCTCGGAGACCTCCGGGGCCAGGCGCGCGATCCGGTCGCGGCGGAAGGCGTCCAGCGCATCGCGCACGGCCGTCCTGCGCTCCAGCTCGGCGACCGTGGCCGCGCGCAGGCGCAGCTTCTCCTCCTCGGCGTCCCGGGCGCGCTCGGCGGCGCGCACCTGCTCCTCGGCGACGCGGTGGTCGGCCTGGGCGGCGCTGGCGGCGCGGGCGGAGGTGGTCGCGGCGACCTGCGCGGCCTGGTGCGCCGCCTGGGCCCGCACCCGCTCCTCCTCGGGCACGCGCGCGGCCAGCTCCGCCGACGCGGCCGCGTCGGCCTCCGCCGCGCCCCGTGCCGCCCGCTGCGCGGCGCTCTCGGCGCGCTCGAGCGCCGCGGCGAGCTCGGCGGCGGCCTCGGCGGCGCTCTCGGCCCGGCGCAGCGCGGCGGCGGTGCGCTGGACCTCCTCGCCGACGGCCTGCTGCGCCGCGACGGCGCTGGCGGCCGCCGCCTGCGCCTGGGCCGCCTGCTGGGCGGCGGCCCGCGCGTCGGCCTCGGCCTGCTCGGCGACCAGGCGGGCCTGCTCCAGCTCGGCGCCGGCGCTGCGGGCCTGCTCGGCGGCGTGCTCGGCGGCCGCGCGGGCCTGGGCCGCGTCGCGGGAGCGGCGGCGCAGCTCCTCCGCGCGGCGGGCGGCCGCCTCGGACTCGGTCTTGGCCTGCTGGCCCTCGCGGCCCACGCGCTGCTGGGAGCCCACCAGGGTCTCGACGACCGAGCGGGCGTCGGGCAGCGCGCTGAGGCAGGTGGGGCAGGTGGGCTCCGCGCTGGCCTGCAGCGTCTTGATGGCCGTGCTCAGGCGCGTGTACTCGCCGCGCAGCGCGCCGGTGCGCTCGGTCAGCTCGTCGGCGCGCGCCTGCGCCTCCCGCGCCAGGGCGTCGAGCTCCCGGGGGTCCTCGGCGGTGGCCGCGGCGGCGCGGGCGGCGCGCTGCTGGGCCTCCTCCGCGGCGGCGGTGCGCTGCTGCAGGCGCGCCGCGGCCTGCTGGGCGCGCTGCTGCTCGCGGGCGGCGGCCTGCGCGGCCTGCTGGGCGCTCTCGCGGGCGGCGCGGTTGTCGCGCTCGGCGCGCTGGGCGTGCTCGAAGGCGGTGCGCGCGGCGGCGAGCTGCTCGGCGTCCCCGCCGCGGGAGGCCTCGCGCAGCCGCTGCACCTCGCGCGCGGCCTGGGCGGCGCGCTCGTCGGCGAGCATCCGCGCTCCGGCGGCGCGCTGGGCGGCGTCGTGCGCGCGCCGGTGCACCTCGAGGCGCTCGGCGACCTGCGCGGCCTGCGCGGCCAGTCGCGCCAGGGCCTCGTCGTCGGCGGCGGCGGCCGCGCGCAGCGCCTCGCAGCGCTCCCAGGCGCCGGTGGCGGCCTGCTGCGCGGCCTCCAGCGCGGTGCGGGCGGCCGCCAGCGCCTCCGGGGAGCCCGGCAGCAGCTCCAGGGTGCGCTTGGTGTCGACCTCCTCCTCGCGGGCGGCCTTGAGCGCCGCGCTCATGCGGTCGATGCCGGCCAGGCGCTCGATGAGGCGGCGGCGCTCGCTGGCGGTGGCCTTGACGAGGGTGTCCAGCTCCTTCTGGCGGGTGACGAACGCCGCGGTGAAGCCCTGGGCGTCCAGGCCGCCGAAGCGGTGGGTGATCCAGGCGTTGGCCACCCGGACCTTGTTCACCGACTGCAGGACGCCGTCGACGCTGATCTGCACGTACGGGGTGTCGTTCTTGCCCTTCAGACCGCGCTCGACGACGACGCGCTGGCCGTCGTGCAGGAGCGTGACCACGCCCTTGACCGGGCCGCTGGTGCCCTGCCGGCGCAGCGCCTGCACCGTGACCCCGTCGGGGGTGACGCCGTAGAGCACCCACAGCACGGTGATCAGCAGGCTGGACTTGCCGACCCCGCGGGGGCCGTTGAGCGCGGTGACGCCCGTGGGCAGCGGCTGCATGAACGCCGACCCGAGCGAGCGGATGTTCACCGCCTCGACCGACTCCAGCGTGATCACCAGGGGGTCTCCTCTCCGGTCGCGGGGTCCACCCGGGGCGCGTCCGGCGCCCCCGGCCGCTCGGCCGGCTGGCCGCCCGCCTGCTGACCCGCCTGCTGACCCGCCTGCTGACCCGGCTGCTCGCCGGTGCGCCCGGCCGGCTGCGGCGCGGGTTCGCGCGGTTCGGCGAAGCCGCCGACCTCGACGTCCTGGGAGGCCTCGCGCAGGTGCCGCTCGCCCTCGGAGACGACCACGGGGCGCAGCTGCTCGGACAGGCCCACCGCGCCGGCCCACTCCCCCACCCAGCCGCCGTACGCCTTGGGCAGGTCGGCGGCGCCGGCCGTCAGCATCGAGGTGGAGATGCCCTCCACGACGCGCTCGCCGTCGTCCTCGACGACGTCGGGGCGCCGGAGGTCGGGCATCCACACCAGGGCGTCCTGGGTCAGCTTGGCCAGCGCGGGCTGGTCGATGCCGCGGCGCACGCTGGTGGAGCAGTTGACCACCACCTGCCGGACGATGGCGTCCGCGACGTCCACGGACTCCAGGTTCTGGCGGATCAGCTCCTCCACCTGCGCGCCGGTCATGCCCCGGGCGTCGATGCGCGGCAGGTCGTGCTGGGGGCGCTGGGCGATGTGCCGGGGGGTGACCTGCACGCGCCCGTCGGCGTGGACCTCGACGAGCAGCCAGCCGCGCCCGCCGGCGGGGTCGGAGAAGCCCCGGCGCACCAGGGAACCGGCGTACCAGACGCCGGGCAGGATCTCGCCCATGCCGTGGTAGTGGCCCAGCGCCTTCAGCGCGAAGCGGTCGTCGGCCAGCAGGTCCAGCCCGATGGGGACCTCACCGGGTGAGTCCACGCACCGGAACACCTCGTGGCCGGGCAGCATCGCCGCGCCGTGCGCGGACAGGACGTTGACCGCGCCGTCCACCGGTTCGGGCACCAGCCGCTCGGACTGCGCCAGGCCGTAGTGGCTGATCACGTGCAGGACCAGGCCGTCGGCGACCTCGAACACCCGGTACGGCTCGGTGACGTAGTGGATGCCGCGATCGGGGTCGTTGATCGCCGCGGTCGCCGGGGACTTGCCCCGCTCGGCGGAGGCGTCGTGGTTGCCGGTGTTGCCGTACACCGGGATGCCGGCCTTGGCGAAGCTCTCCATCTGCTGGCGCATCCACACGATGTCGCCCACCGCGGGGTGCGAGCGGTGGAAGTCGTCGCCGCCGGCGACGACGAAGTCCACCTCCGCCTCCACCATGGAGCGGGTGACGGCCCGCACGGCCAGCATGCCGTCGCGCGTGCGCATGTTCAGCCCCGACGCCGGGTGCACCCGGCACCGCGCGGCGTAGCCGACGTGGGCGTCCGCGTACACGCCGAACCTGACGACCGGCTCGCTCACCTGTTGTGCTCCTCCGTCCAGACCACCCGCCGACCGGCACGCGCCGGCGGCCCCCCACGGTAGGCGCCGCCGCCGACACGGCGGTGGCGCACCGCCCGCGGACCCCTCAGAACGGCGGGTCGTCTCAGAACGGCGGGTCGTCGTCGATGCTGCCCAGCCCGCCGCTGAAGGAGCCGTCGCCGCTGAGGCCGACGAAGGCGTCGGGGGCGATGCCGCCGGTGGCGGCGTGCTCGCGCACCCGCTGCACGGCCTCGCGCGCGGCCGCGGTGCGCCGCGGCGCGGCGACCGCGGCGCTCGCCGGGCGGGCGGCGACGACGGGCCCGGCG
>NZ_JAAALM010000419.1 GCF_009906395.1 Kineococcus indalonis | reverse complement strand
CGGTGGTGCCCGGCGGGTCGGCGCACCCGTACGGCCCGCCGGCGCGGCCGGGCTGGCGGCCCGGGCAGGACGTCGAGCACGCCGAGCACGGGCCGGGCTGGGTGCAGGGCTCGGGCGTGGGGCGGGTGACGGTGCGCTTCGAGGGCCCGCACACCGCCCCGGGGCGCATCCGCACCTTCCGCGACGACGACCCGGACCTGGTGCCCGCGGACCCCCCGGTCTTCGACCCGCAGCGCTGGGCCCAGCAGCACGGGGAGCGCGCGGCGCCGGGGCGGGTGGCGTCGTGACGCCCGCGCCCGTCGCCGCGGGGCCGTGCGCGCAGCGGGTGCTGCCGGTGCCGGGCGGCCTGGCCGCGGGCCCGCTGCGCCGCTTCCTGCTCGCCCACGTCGTGCCGGGCGCCGAGCGGCACGACGCCGCCACCGGCACCCACGAGCGGGTGGTGCCCACCGGCGCCGGCCCGGTGGTGGCGGCGGTGGTCCTGGGCACCGGCGAGCGCTGCGGGCAGGTGCTCGTGCGCGCCCCGGCGCCGGTGCTGGGGGAGGTGTGCGCGGTGGTGCGCCGCTGGCTGGACCTGGACGGCGAGGTCGCCGCCGCCGAGGCGCACCTGGGCGCGGACTCCGAGCTGGCGCCGCTGGTGGCGGCGCGCCCGGGGCTGCGGGTGCCGCGGGCGGTCGCCGGCGCCGAGACGGCGCTGCTGACGGTGCTGGGGCAGCAGGTCTCGCTGGCCGCGGCGCGCACCTTCGCCGGCCGCCTGGTCGCCGCGCACGGGCGGCCGGTGCCCGGCGGGCTGAGCGCGTTCCCGGACCCGGCGGTGCTGGCGGCGGCCGGCCCGGGGGCGCTGCGGGCGGTGACGGGGCTGACGGGGGCGCGCTCGCGCACCCTGCACGCGCTGGCGGAGCTGCTGGCCGACGGCCTGGACCTGGACGCGGCGCGCGCGGCCGGCGAGGGCGCGGCGGCGCGGGCGCGGCTGCTGGCGCTGCCGGGCGTGGGGCCGTGGACGGCGGACTACGTGGCGCTGCGGGCGCTGGGCGAGGACGACGCGTTCCTGCCCGGGGACCTGGTGCTGCGCAAGGCGATGGGCGGGGTCTCGCCGGCCGCGGCGCTGGCGCGGGCGCGGGCGTGGCGGCCGTGGCGCGGGTACGCGCTGCTGCACCTGTGGACGGCGCGGGTGTTCGCCGGACCCGCCGGGGCCTGACGGCCCCCGCCGCGGCTCGCGCGTCGCTCGTGAGGAGTTCTGTACGGTGCGTGACGTGCAGCAGCCTCAGGGGACCGTGGTCGTGACCGGTGGCAGCAGGGGCATCGGTGCTGCCGTCGTGCAGGCGCTGGCGGCGCGGGGGGTGCCCGTCTGCTTCAGCTACGCCACGAACCGCGAGGCCGCGGAGTTCGTGGCCCAGCAGGCCGCCGACCTCGGCACGCCCGTGCTGGCCGTGCGCGCCGACGTCTCCGACGAGGCGGACGTGCGGCACCTGTTCGCCCGCGCCGAGGAGCTCGGCCCGGTCACCGGCCTGGTCAACAACGCCGGCGTCAACGCCCCCGCGGCGTGCGTGGTGGACATCGACGCCGCGCGGGTGCGCCGCCTGCTGGAGGTCAACGTCGTCGGCGCGTTCCTGTGCGCGCGCGAGGCCGTGACGCGGATGGTGCGGGCCGGGGGCGGCACCGTCGTCAACGTCTCCTCCCGCGCCGCGGTGCTGGGCAGCCCCGGCGAGTACGTCGACTACGCCGCCTCCAAGGCCGCCGTGGACGCCCTCACCGTCGGCCTGGCCCGCGAGGTCGCCGACCAGGGCGTGCGCGTGGTCGGGGTGCGCCCGGGCCTGATCCGCACCGACATCCACGCCACCGCCGGCGACCCCGGCCGGGTGGAGCGGCTGCAGAGGAGCGTGCCCATGGGCCGCGGCGGGGAGGCCGCCGAGGTCGCCGAGGCCGTGGTGTGGCTGCTCTCGGACGCCGCCTCGTACGTCACCGGCACGACGCTGGACGTCAGCGGCGGTCGCTGAGGCGGCTCAGCCGGAGCGCCCCAGCAGCTCCGGGCGGGCCAGCACCAGGTCGCGGAAGGCGGCCGCCACCCGCGGCAGCGGCCCCTCGCGCTGGACGATGCCCAGGGTGCGGGTGGTGGAGGGCCCGCTGAGGGGGCGCTCGACCACGCCGGCGCGCGCCGGGCCGGGGGCGGGCAGCAGCGCCACCCCGAGCCCGGCGGCCACCAGGCCGCGCACGGTGCCGGCGTCCTGCCCCTCGAACGCCACCGCCGGGCGCACGCCGGCCTCGGCGAACATCGCGTCGGCGGTCTCGCGCAGCCCGTAGCCGTGCTCGAAGAGGACGAACGGCTCGCCGGCGACGTCGGCCAGGGCCAGGTGCTCGCGGCGGGCGAGGCGGTGCTCGGCGGGCAGGCACAGCACGAGGGGCTGCTCCAGCAGGGCGCGGGCGCGCAGGCCGGGCGCGGCCGGCAGCGGGGAGGTGAGCACGAGGTCGACGTCCCCGGCGGTCAGCTGCGCCAGCAGCGCGCCGGCGGCGCCCTGGGTGAGCCGGAAGCGGGCGCCGGGGTGCTCCTCGCGGAAGGCGCGCACCAGGGCGGGCACGGCCGCCGCGCCCAGGGTGTGCAGGAAGCCCAGGGCGACGCGGCCGGTGGCGGGGGAGTCGTCCTCGCGCACCGCGCGCACCCCGCGCTCGACCTCGCCCAGGGCGCGGCGGGCGGCCGCGGCCAGGGCGTGCCCGGCGGCGGTCAGGCGCACCCCGCGCCCGTGCGGGGCCAGCAGCGGCACCCCGACGACCTCCTGCACGCGGGCCAGGGCGCGGCTGACGGTGGGCTGGCCCAGCCCGAGCTCGTGCGCGGCGCGGGTGACGTGCCGGTGGTCGGCCACGGTGACCAGTACCCGCAGCGGTCCGGCGAGGGCCTGCACGGCGTCGTCGACGTCCTCCACCCCGCCATCCTGCATCACTCACCCCCTTCTCATGCATTGGACGCATCGGAGGGCGGGTTCCTACCGTCGTGCGGGTGGGCGTTCAGCACCGGGCGGGGGCCGCCGTGGACACCGGGCGCGGCGGCGAGCGGGAGCAGCGCCGCGTGGTCGTCGCCCTCTTCGCCGCCGGCGTGGCCACCTTCGCGCAGCTGTACTCCGTGCAGGCCGTGCTGCCCGCGCTCGCCGGCGGCCTGCACGTCAGCTCCTCGCGCGCGGCGCTGTCGGTGTCGGTGGCCACCGGGGCGCTGGCGCTGTCCGTCGTCGGCTGGAGCGCCCTGGCCGACCGCGTCGGGCGGGTGCCCGTCATGACCGCCTCCGTCGTGGCCGCCACCGCCCTCGGCCTGGCCGTGCCGTGGGCGCCGGGGGCGGGCGCGCTGCTGGTGCTGCGAGCGCTGCAGGGCGCCGCGCTGGGCGGGCTGCCCGCCGTGGCGGTGGCGCACCTGGTCGAGGAGCTGCCCGCCGCGCGGGTCACCCGCGCCGCCGCCGCCCACGTCGCCGGCACCTCCCTGGGCGGGCTGTCCGGGCGCGTGGCCTCCGCCCTGGTCGCCGACCTCGCCGGCTGGCGCTGGGGCGTGGCCGCCGTCGCCGTCCTCGGCGCGCTGGCCGCCGCGGTCTTCTGCGCGCTCGTGCCGCGCGCCCGCGCCCCCCGCCGCCGCGGCGCAGGGCCCGAC
>NZ_JAAALM010000418.1 GCF_009906395.1 Kineococcus indalonis | reverse complement strand
GTCCCCGCCGGCACCGCCTCGTCGGGCGCCGCCGAGGAGGTCGCCGTGCTCCTGCGCGGCCCTGCCGCGGGGCGCGGCGCGCAGGTGGCCGTGACCGGGGAGCCCTCCACGAGCGTGGTCGCACCCCTGCTGCGGGAGGCGGCGGCCGTGCTCCTCGTGGTGGAGCGGGGGGCGCCCACCCGGGAGGTGCGCGCCGCGAAGCGCCTGAGCGAGCAGTGGAGCCGCCCGCCGGACGCCGTGGTCGTGACGGCGTGAGCCGGCGGCGCGCGGGCGCGGCGCCGTCGGCGGTGGGCCGCCGGGGCGGCCGGTGCCCGGCGTGATCCTGCTCGCCGTCGTCGCCCTGGCGCTGGTGGCCGCCGGCGCCTGGGTCCTGCTGCAGCGGCCGTGGCTGGCCCCGTGGGGCGTCGTCCTCCTCTTCGGCACCACCGCCGAGCTGCGCCTGCGCGTCTCCGACGCGCTCGGCGTCAGCAAGGACGCCTACGTCCTGCTGCTCGTCGTCGTCGCCGCGCTCAGCGTGCTGCGGGGGCGGGCCTCGCTCGCCGCGCGGCTGCCGCCGGCCGCGGTGTGGTTCCCGCTGGCCGTGCTCGTGGTCCTGTACCTCGCCGACCTGGGCGGTGGGCACGGGGCCGCGTGGCTCTTCGGCACGCGCCTGCTGCTGGAGCCGATGCTCCTGCTGCTCGTGGGGCTGCTGACGCCGCGCCCCGACCTGGCGCTGCGCCACCTGGTGCTGGCGTTGTCGGTGTTCGTACCGCTGCAGGCGGTGATCGCGTGGGTGCAGCAGGCCGTGGGCCCGGACGCGCTCGTCCACCAGTGGGGTTACGCGTTCGGCTCCCAGGTCCGCCTCTCGTCGGGGGGTTCCCTGCGCAGCCCCGGCACCTACGAGGAGGCGTTCTCGCTGGCCGCCCAGGCGGTCCTCGCCGCCTGCGTCGCGGTGACGGTCGCCTCGCGCCGACGGGCGGCGCTCCTGCTCGCCGGCGCGGCGGCGGTCCTGGCGGCCACGCAGGTGCGCACGGCGGCGCTGCAGCTGGCCGCCCTGGTGCTGCTGCTGCTGGTGCGCCACGGCCGGGCGCGCGCCGCCGCGGTCGGCGTGCTCGGCGCCGGCGCCGGGGCGGTGCTGGTCGCCGGGGCGTTCCTGCGCTCCTCCACCGTCCCCGGTGGGCCCGTGAAGCCGCTGCTGTTCACGCTGAACGGCCGCCTGGACGCGTGGGCCGTCGCCTACGAGGGCCCGGTGACGCTGCTGCGCGGCAACGGGGTCGGGGCGCTGGGGGCCGGTTCGACCCGCGCGGAGGCCGGCCTGGTGGCCGCGGCGCCGGCCTACGACCCCACCAGGGAGAGCACCCCCATGTTCGCGGGGAACTCGGCGTTCATCGACTCCTCCTGGGGTCAGGTCCTCTCCGACGTGGGGTTGCTGGGGGTGCTGGCCCTGCTGGCGTGGGTCGTGCTGCACGTCTGGTGGCTGCGCGGCCCGCTGCGCCGGGACGTCGCGAGCGCGTGGCTGGCGGCGGCGGTCCTCGCGGTCTCGGTGGTCGACTGGGTCTCCCGGACGACCCTGGGCAGCTACCCCACGGGTTTCACCACCCTGTACCTGCTGGGCCTGGCCACCGGTGCCGCGCTGGTGCCCCGCACCGCCTCCCCCTCGCTCCCCTCGACAAGGACGGTCGCATGACGGAACCCGAGCCGGACCACGTCCTGCGGGGGGCGCGGCTGGCGCGCGTCGGTGTCGCCGCCGCGCTCGTCTCGCGCGTCTTCGGGCGCCTCGTGGGGATCGTCCTCGTCGTCGTGCTGGCCCGGGTGAGCGACCCGACGACCGTCGCGCTGTACGGGTTCCTGCTGGGCACGGTGACGCTCACGGCGAGCGTGACCGACCTCGGGGTGGCCAGCCTGGCGGGCAGGGACGTGGCCGCCGGCACCGCGGCGGCGCCCGCGGCGCTGCGTTCCGCCCTGGGACCGCAGGCGCTCTCCGCCGGCTTGGCCGTGGTCCTCACCTGCCTGCTGGCGCTCCTGGCCGGTCCCGCCGGCGTCGACGCCGCCGTGCTGGTGCCGTGCTCCGCGTTCGTCGTCGCGAACGCCACGTTCAACCTGTGGGCGGAGGTGCTGCGCGGAGCGGGGCGCGCGGTGCTCGAGGGCCTGCTGCAGGGGGCCAGCGCGCTGCTGCTGGTGGTCGCCGGATCGCTGGCCGTGCTGGGTGGGGCGGGGATCGTGCCCCTGCTGTGGATCGTCGCCGGCAAGGAGCTCGTCGTGCTGCTGGTGGCCGCGGTGTTCCTGCGCCCGGGCGGCGGGTCGCCGGACGGGCCGTCCTTCGGGGCGCTGGTCAGGCGCAGCGCGTGGCTCGCGGTGGCGGGGACGGCGCTCATCGTGCTGTGGCGCCAGGGCACCGTCCTCGTCAGCGCCCTGGCGCCGACCCGCGTCCTGGCCGACTACGTCGTCGCCACCCGCTTCCTGGACGCCGCCGTGACCCTGGCGCACACGCTGGGGATCGGGCTCTTCCCAGCGATCGCCGCCCTGGCCCACCGGGACCGGCGGAGCGCTCGCCGCCAGGCGCAGCGCTACCTCGGCGTCGTCGCCGCCGCGTCCGTGGCCCTGGCGGTCCTGGGGGTCCTGCTGGCCGGGCCGGTCACGACGCTGCTGTTCGGGGAGCGGTGGGGCTCGGCCGTGCTGACGGTGCGCGTGCTGGCGGCGGCCGCCCCGTTCACCGTCACCGGGTACCTGCTGTGGTTCGCGCTGCTCGCCGAGGAGCAGGAGCGGTGGTTGTGCCTGGCGGCCGCGGCAGCGGCCGTGACGGCGCTGAGCGCCACCGCCGCGCTGCTGGTGGCGGCGCCGTCCGCGGCGGCGGGCGCCGCCGGCACCGGTGCCGGCGCCGTCGTGCTCGTCGTCCTGCTGGGCGTGCGGTACGTCCTGACGCGGCCGCGCGGTCCGGTGCTGCGGCGCAGCGCGGTGCCCGAGGACGCCGGGCGGGGCGCGTGAGGCTCGCCCGGCGGGTCCGGCGGGTCCGGCGGGCGGGCTCAGGAGCGGATGAGCAGGGTCAGCTGCGGACGCTGAGCGGCCGGCGCCTCCCGCGACGCGAACCGCAGGCGGTCGGCCGAGGCGGCGTGCAGCTCGAACGAGACCTCACCGGAGGCGGGGAGCGCGGGGACCGGCACGGTGACCCGACCCACCGGCGTCTCGCCGAAGTCCGCCACCGGGGAGGTCCCACGACGGGCCGGCCGTCCCGAGCGCCACGTCGTGGTGCTCTCGCGCCACGACGTGGCGGTGGTCCAGACCTCGGGACCGTCGACGGTGGGGTCGGTGACGTGCAGGCCGAGGGTCGCCGCGTCGACGGACTCCCCCGCAGCCAGCGCCGGCAAGCTGAAGCGCAGGTAGGAGGTCACGCGCGTGGACGCGACGTCGTCCGTCTCACGCGCGTCGACGCTCAGGGTGGTCGAGGACCCGGCCGTCGCGGTGGGGTGCTGCTGGCGGACCGCCGCGTCCGCCAGGGGTGCCAGGGCCACGACCCGGGTGCGCCTGCCCACGAGCGTGTGCAGCCAGGTGTTGGTCTCGCGCAACGCGCCCAGCGCGGGTTTGGCGCTGCCGTCCAGACGGGTCAACCCGAAACCGTTCTCGTAGGCGTTCCAGTCGTCGCGGTCGCGGATGGTGAAGA
>NZ_JAAALM010000417.1 GCF_009906395.1 Kineococcus indalonis | reverse complement strand
GCACCGAGCCGTCCGGCCGCGCGCGGGCCGCGCACCGGCCGGACGGCTCGGTGCGCCGCCCCACCGCGACGGCCGCGTCGCCCCGACCTGGGGGACGTGCCCCTGAACCGGTTCGGTGAAACGTCCCACCGGCGGGTCGCCGGCGCTGCGCGCGGGCGCGGGGGTGCCCGCGCGGGCTCAGAGCCAGGCCGGGCGCGGGCCGGTGCCGGTGCGGAAGCGGCCGGCCTGTTCCCACGGCTCCCGGCCGGTCACCGCGCGCAGCGCCCGCAGCTGGGCGCGGGTGCCGGCCAGCCGCAGCCGCTCGCGCGGGCCGCGGGCGGTGCGCCCGGGCACCTGCGCCAGCGGCGCCAGCACCGGTGAGAGCAGCAGGCCCGCGGCGCCCGACAGGCCCGCGTAGAACGGCACCTCGGGGCGGGTCAGGCCCGGCGGGGCCAGCAGGAACCGGCGCAGGTCCGCCGGCACCGGCTCCAGCTGCGGCGCGAACGCGGCCAGCGCGTCCGCCAGCTCCGTCTCGCTGCCGGGCAGGTCGCAGGCGCCCAGGGCCTGCGCGGTGCGGGCCCACTCGCGCACGTACGCGTCGGCCCAGCGCGGCCCGAAGCGCGGCGCGAGGTCGGCGCCGAGCTCTCGGTGGGCGGCCAGGAAGGCGTCCGTGAAGGCCAGGTGCACCCAGCGCAGCAGCGCGGGGTCGCCCGCGGAGTAGGCGCGCCCGTCGGGCGCGGTGCCGCGCACCCGCCGGTGCACCCCGCGCACCCGCGCGCAGTCCCGCTCGGCCAGCTGCGCCGAGCCGAACGTGCACACCGCCAGCCAGCGGGCGGTGCCCGCCAGCCGGGCCCAGGGGTCGTGGCGGTAGTCGGAGTGGCCCAGCACCCCGGCCAGGGCCAGCGGGTGCGCGCCCTGCCCGAGCAGGGCGACCAGGCCGCCGACGAGGGTGGGCAGGCCGCCGTGCACCGCCCACACCACGCCCGCGGGGTCGAACCAGCCGTCGCGGCCGCCGACCGTGGCGATCTCGCGCACCCAGCCGGGCGCCCCGGTGGGGTCGCCGGCGACGCGGGCGCGGAAGGTGCGCCGCACCCGCTGCAGCGGCCCGGCCGGGGCGGGGCGGGAGGACCCGGTCGGCCCGGCCGGCCCGGTCGTGGTGCGGTGCACGCCCCGAGCCTCACCCGGACCCGGCCGCCGCGCACCCCGGGGCCGCGCGCCCCGGGGCCGCTCAGGAGGCGGCGCGGGCCTCGCGCTCGCCGGGGGCCTGGTCGTCCTGGCGCAGCAGGTCCTCCAGGACCTCGGCCAGGCCGTCGTCGTCGACGTGGCCGGTGACCTCGTCGGCGGCCTCGCGCACCTCCTGCGGGGCGTTGCCCATCGCGACGCCGCGCGCGGCCCACCGCAGCATCTCCACGTCGTTGCGCCCGTCGCCGACGGCGAGGGTCGCCGCGCGCGGCACGTCCAGGCGCAGGCGCACGTCCTCCAGGGCGCTGGCCTTGGTGACGCCGTCGGGGGCCAGGTCCAGCCACGCGGTCCAGCCCACCGAGTACGCCACGCCGTGCAGGCCCACGGACTCCACGAGCGCGCCGAACTCGGCGGAGGTGTGCTCGGGGCTGCGCACCACCACGCGCATCACGGGCTCGTCGAACATCTCCTCGAACGGGACGACCTCGACCTCGCCGGTCAGCTCGCCGTCGGGGAAGGGGGCGGTGACCTTGAACCCGCGGCCCAGCACCTCCACGGCGAACAGCCCGGTGGGGATGCTGTCGCGCAGGACGGCCGCGGCCCGGGAGGCGTCGAAGGTGTGCAGGGCCACCACGCGGTAGCCCTCGGGGGCCGAGGGGTCCAGCTCCACGGTGGCGGCGCCGTTGCTGCACACGCAGAAGCCCTCGTGCAGGCCCAGGCGCTGCAGCACCGGCAGCACCCCGTGCAGCGAGCGGCCGGTGGCCACCACGACGTGCGCCCCGGCGGCGGCGACCTGCTGCACCGCCTCCCGCACGCGGTCCGACATCGCCTCGTCGTGGTCGACGACCGTTCCGTCGACGTCGAGCGCGACCAGCGCGCCCCGCAGCCCGTTCACGGGGCCGACCCTAGTTCCCGGTGCCGCGGGCGGCTCGGCGGCACGGCCCGCGCCACCCGTCCGGGCGCCGCGCGGGGCGGGCGGGTGGCGCCCGGACGGGTGCGCGGGGGCGCGGCGTCAGGCGGGGGTGAGGACGTCCAGGCCCAGGTACGGGCGCAGCGCCTGCGGCACGCGCACCGAGCCGTCGGGCTGCTGGTGGTTCTCCAGGATCGCCACGATCCAGCGGGTGGTGGCCAGGGTGCCGTTCAGGGTGGCCACCGGCCGGGTGCCGCCCTCGCCCTCGACGCGCTCGCGCACGCCCAGGCGCCGGGCCTGGAACGTCGTGCAGTTCGAGGTGGAGGTGAGCTCCCGGTAGGCGCCCTGGGAGGGCACCCACGCCTCGCAGTCGAACTTGCGGGCGGCGGAGCTGCCCAGGTCGCCGGCGGCGGTGTCGATGACGCGGTAGGGCACCTCCACCGCGGCGAGCATGCCCTCCTCCAGCTCCAGCAGGCGGCGGTGCTCGGCGGCGGCGTCCTCGGGGCGGCAGAAGGAGAACATCTCCACCTTGTGGAACTGGTGCACGCGGATGATGCCGCGGGTGTCCTTGCCGTAGGAGCCGGCCTCGCGCCGGTAGCAGGCCGACCAGCCCGCGTAGCGCTTCGGGCCCGCCGCCAGGTCGAGGATCTCGTCGGCGTGGTAGCCGGCCAGCGCCACCTCGGAGGTGCCGGTGAGGTAGAGGTCGTCCTCCTCCAGGTGGTACACCTCCGCCGCGTGCGCGCCGAGGAAGCCGGTGCCGGCCATGACCTCCGGCTTGACCAGCGTCGGGGTGATCATCGGGGTGAAGCCCGCCTCGACGGCGCGGGCGACGGCGAGGTTCAGCAGCGCCAGCTCCAGGCGCGCCCCGACGCCGGTGAGGAAGTAGAACCGCGAGCCGGACACCTTCGCGCCGCGCTCGGTGTCGATGGCGCCGAGCAGCTCGCCCAGCTCCAGGTGGTCGCGCCACGCGGGCAGGCCCTCGGGCAGCGCGGGCTGCGCGCCGACCTCCTTGAGCACGACGTAGTCGTCCTCGCCGCCGGGCGGCACGCCGTCCTCGACGACGTTGGGGATCGAGCGCAGCGCCGCCTCGAACTCGGCGGCGGCGGCGTCGGCCTCGGCCTGGGCGGCCTTGACCTGCTCGGCGAGCTCCTTCACGCCCGCCAGCAGGGCCTGCTTCTCCTCGCCCACGGCCCTGGCCACGTCCTTGCCGCGGGACTTCTGCTCGGCGCGCAGCCGCTCGAACTCGGCGATGGCGCCGCGGCGGCGCACGTCGGCGGCGAGCGCGCGGTCGACGGCGGACTCGTCCTCGCCGCGGGCGCGCTGGCTGGCCTTGACGGCGTCCGGGTCGTCCCTCAGCAGTCGCAGGTCGATCACCCCGCCGACCCTAACGGAGCTGCGCGGGCGGCAGCACCGGCGCGGCGGCGCGCCCGCGGGGCCGCCGCGGGCCGCCCCGCGGGCGCGCCGCGGGGATCACCGCCCGGTAGCGTGCCCGGGTGGCGGGCGACCTGGGGGACGCGGGCGTGCTCGCCGTGGTGCTGGCGGTGCTGCTGGTGGTGACCGGCGCGCTGCTGGCG
>NZ_JAAALM010000416.1 GCF_009906395.1 Kineococcus indalonis | reverse complement strand
GGTGCCCGCCGCGATCTCGACGGTGTCGCCGGAGGAGGCCCGGTCGACCGCCTCCTGGATCGACCCGCCCGGCTCCACCCGCCACGTCCGCGGCCCGTCCGCGGCGGCCGCCGCGCCCGGCAGGGCGCTCAGCAGCGCGGCGCACGCGCCCACCGCCGCCAGCCGCAGCGCCCCGCCGCCGACCGCTCCCGTGCCGGCCCCGCGCGTCCCGCGCATCCTGCGCATGCAGCTCCTCCTGCTCCGCGACCCCGCCCGCGGGGGCCGCCGCGCAGGAGGCTGGCAGCAGCGGGCGCTCGCGGCGAGGCCAGCGGGCCCCGGCAGCGCAGCAGGTTCCTGCCGCACCCGGCAGGTCCCCCGCGCCGGACCCGCCTCACACCGCCAGCGCCTCCGCCGGCCGCTGCCAGCGGGCCGCCTCCGGGGCCGGCATCGGGCGCGCGAACAGGTAGCCCTGCGCGGTGTCGCAGCCCTGCTCGCGCAGCCAGCGCAGCTGCTCGGCGTCCTCCACGCCCTCGGCGACCACCCGCAGCCCGAAGGTGTGCGCGGCGTGCACCGTCAGCGCCACCAGGCCGCGCCGGCCCGGGTCGGTGGAGGACACGAAGCTGCGGTCGATCTTCAGGGTGTCCGCCGGCGTCGTCGGCAGCTGCCCGATCGACGTCCAGCCCGTGCCGAAGTCGTCGATGGCCACGCCCACCCCGCTGGCCCGCAGCTGCTGCAGGTGCGCCGTGGCCAGCGGGTCGTCCACCAGCACCGTCTCGGTGATCTCCAGCACCAGCAGGTGCGGCGGCAGGCCCGAGGCCTGCAGGGCCTGCGCCACGTCCTCCAGCAGCCGCGGGTCGCTCAGGTGCCGGCCCGAGACGTTCACCGCCACCGTCGGCTCCGCACCCGCACCCGGCGCCGGCCACGCGCACGGGCGCTCCTCGCGCCAGCGCGCCAGCTGCGCCGTCGCCTCCCGCAGCACCCAGCGGCCCAGGTCGCACACCAGCGAGGACGCCTCCGCGGCGGCCACGAACACGTCCGGGCGCACCGGCCCCACCCCCGGGCGGTCCCAGCGCGCCAGCGCCTCGTACCCGGCCAGCGAGCCGTCGGCCAGGTCCACCACCGGCTGGTAGTGCAGCGTCAGCTCCCCGCGCCGCAGCCCCTCGCGCAGCGCCGACTGCAGGTCCCAGCGGGCGGCCAGCTCCGCGCGCAGCACGTCGTCGAAGACCTCCACCCGGCCCCGGCCGCGCGACTTGGCCCGGTACACCGCCGAGTCCGCCTCCGCCAGCAGCACCTCCGCGTCCTCGCCGGCGCCGCGCGCCACCGCCACGCCCACCGACGCGCCCACGCGCACCGAGCGGCCCGCGGCCCCGGTGGCCGCGTCGCCGGCCACGTGCACGGGGCGGCGCGCGGCGGCGACCACCCGCTCGCCGAGCTCCACCAGCGCCGCCTCGTCGGTGACGTCCTCCACGAGCACCACGAACTCGTCCCCGCCCAGGCGCCCCACCGAGTCGCCCTCGCGCACGCACCCGCGCAGCCGCCGCGCCACCTCCCGCAGCACCTCGTCGCCCGCGGCGTGCCCGGCGCCGTCGTTGACCGCCTTGAAGCCGTCCAGGTCCACGAACAGCAGGCCCGTGGTGGCGCCGCGGCGCCCGGCGCGCTCCAGCGCCCCCGACAGCAGCCGCAGCGCCGCCGCCCGGTTCGGCAGCCCCGTCAGCGGGTCGTGCGCCGCCTGGTGGGCCAGCTCCGTCTGCAGGCGGTCGCGCTGCTGCACCGCGCGCACCAGCTGCTGCACCGAGGCCTGCACCGCCTCGCCCAGCGGGCCCGGCAGCGGCTGCTCGCGCAGCGCGCCGGCCAGGTCCCCGCGGGTCAGGGCGTCGGCCTGCTCGCGCACCTGGCGCAGCCCGGCCACCGCCCCCGCCAGGGCCCGCGCCGCGGTGCGCGTCTCGCGCGGACCGCCCTCGGGCACGTCCACCAGCTCGCCCTGGCCGACCCGCTGCGCGGCGTCGGCCAGGCGCCGCAGCGCCCCGGCCAGCCAGCGCCCCTGCGCCACCGCCGCCGCCAGCGCCCCGGCCAGCACCAGCAGGCACAGCAGCAGCGTGGTGCGCAGGCGCACCGCGGCCTCCTCCCGCTCCGCGTCCACCGCCGCCACCGCCGTGTCCACCGTGCTCTCCAGCAGCTGCGCCAGGTCCCGGTCGCGCCGCGCGCTCGCGTCGGCCAGCTCCAGCAGCTGCGGGCCCGACAGCCGGCCCGGCTCGCGCGTCTCCCCGCCGAACGCCGCGGTCAGCTCCTGCGCGGCCGCGCCGCGCGTCGCCGCCGCCCAGCCCAGCCGCACCGGCGCGCTCGACAGCTCCGCCGTGGCCCCGGCCAGCTCCCGGTAGCTGCCCACCACGTGCGCGGCGCGCTGGCGCGCCCGCACCTGCTCCCCGCCGCCGAGCACGCGCGCGGTGAACGCCGCCGGCACCTCCCGGCTGGCCTGCTGCGTCAGCTCCACCACGAGGGTGACGTCGTTGACGGCCCGGGCGCTGCGCTCGCTGAGGCCGGTGGCCGTGGTGCCCGTGATGACCTGCTCCTCGGCGTGCGAGAGCCAGTCCGACAGGCCCACGTACAGGTCCGCCAGCGCCTCGGTGCTGGAGGTGCCCTGGTCGGCGGCCGCGCGCACCGTGCGCAGCCGCTGCACCGCCAGCGCGGTGCTCACCGCCGCCGGCGAGGCGGCGCCGATGCGCGAGACGGCGCGGTCGGTGACCTGCCGGGCCAGCTGCAGCCGGTTCACCGCGTCCAGGTACAGCACCGCGCGCCGCTCGCCGAACCCGGCCGCGGCCGCCGCCTCCCGGTCGCGGGTGACGTTGCGGCTCAGCGTGGGCAGCAGCTCGCTGTCCACCGCGCGCCGCAGCGCGTCCAGCTCGGTGGCCGCGCGCATGAGGGAGCCGGCCTGCCCGGCCGTGCGCAGCTCGCGGGTGCGCTCGGCCACCGAGGCGGCCGAGACGGCGCCGGTGGCCAGCAGCGGCACGACGACGAGGGCCGCGAGGTGCTGCCACACCGGGCGCTCCCGCAGCCGGCGCCCCAGGGCGCGCTCCGTCGTCGGTCCCACACGCAGGGCATCGGCGCGCCCCGCCGGGGACGTGAGCGCACCCGTCCCCGCGCGCCGCCCGCGATCACCCGGACGGCGCACCCGCCGCGGCGCCCGCCGGCGCCAGCGCCAGCACCGCGCCCCGCCAGCGCGCCCGCAGCCGCCGGTCGTGGCTGACGACGACGACCGCCCCGTCGAACGCGGCGACCGCCCGCTCCAGCTCCTCCACCAGCTGCGGGGCCAGGTGGTTCGTCGGCTCGTCCAGCAGCAGCACGTCGTGCGGGTCCGCCAGCAGCCGCGCCAGGTCCAGGCGGCGCCGGCCGCCGGTGGACAGGCGCGCGACCTGCACGCCGAGCTGCTCGCGGTGGAACAGCCCCAGCGACAGCAGCCGCTGCACGTGCTCCTCGGCCGCGCCGCGCCGCCCGGCGGCGAACGCGCGCAGCACGTCCTGGCCGGGCACCGGCTCCGGCGGGTCCTGCCGCAGCAGGCCGGTGCGCGCGCGCCCGCGCACCGCGCCGGCGTCCGGGCGCAGCGCCCCGGCCAGCACGTGCAGCAGCGTCGACTTGCCGCTGCCGTTGACGCCGGTGACCAGCAGGCGGGTG
>NZ_JAAALM010000415.1 GCF_009906395.1 Kineococcus indalonis | reverse complement strand
GGGGTGTGGGGGCAGGGGTATGGTGGCCGCACCACGGGAGCCCGGGATCGCGGGCTGAGAGGGCGAGCGCACTCGCCGACCGTCGAACCTGCTCCGGGTAGTGCCGGCGAAGGGAGCGTGCTGGTGGTCCCGTGCGACGTCGTCGTGCTCGGCGGCGGCATCGTGGGCACGGCGTGCGCGTGGCGGCTGGCCGAGCGCGGCCGCCGCGTCGTGCTCGTCGACCCCGACCCCGGCGGGGGTTCCTCCAAGGCCGCGGCCGGGATGCTCGCGCCCGTCAGCGAGCTGCACCACGGCGAGGAGGACCTGCTGGCCCTGTGCCTGCTGGCCGCGCGGGGTTTCGCCGGCTACGCCGCGCGGGCCGGCGACGCGGGCGAGGCGCCCACCGGCTACCGCGCCTGCGGCACCCTCGTGCTGGCCCTGGACGCCGGGGACCGCGCCCGCCTGGCGGACGTGCGCCGCGCCCAGGAGCGCCTCGGGCTGGACGTGCAGGCCCTCACCGGCCGGGAGTGCCGGGCGCTGGAACCCTTCCTGGACCCGGCCGTCTCCGGCGGCACGCTGGCCCGCGGGGACCACCAGGTCGACCCGCGCCGGCTGCTGCGGGCGCTGAGCGCCGCGGCCGGCCGCCGCGGCGTGGAGTTCGTGCCCGCGCGCGGCGAGGTGCTCGTCGAGGGCGGGCGCGCCGCGGGCGTGCGGTTCGCGGACGGCTCCGCGGTGCGCGCGGACCTGGTGGTGCTGGCGACCGGCGCGCGCGCCCAGCAGCACGCGCGGGTGCGCCCGGTGAAGGGGCAGGTGGCGCGGCTGCGGATGCCCGGGGGCGGGCACCTGCTGCAGCGCACCGTGCGCGGCGTGGTGCGCGACCGCGACGTGTACCTGGTGCCGCGCGAGGACGGCGAGCTCGTGGTGGGCGCCACCACCGAGGAGCGGGGTTTCGACGAGACCGTCACCGCCGGCGCGGTGCACGACCTGCTGCGCGACGCGCAGGCGCTGCTGCCGGGGCTGGCGGAGCTGGAACTGCTGGAGGTGCTCGCGCGCTGCCGCCCCGGCTCCCCGGACAACCTGCCGCTCATCGGGTTCGGCGAGGTGCCCGGGCTGCTGCTGGCGGTGGGCCACCACCGCAACGGGGTGCTGCTGTCGGGGGTGACGGCCGACGCCGTGGCGGCGCTGGCCGACGGGGAGGACGTCCCGCCGGAGGTCGCGGCCTGCGACCCGGCCAGGTTCGGGTCGCGCGCCGCGGCCCGCGAGGAGGTGCTGGTGCCGTGAACGACCGGATCGCCGGGGGGACCGCGCGGGCAGCCGCCGCGGGAGCCGCCCGTGGAGCTGTGGCGGTGGGCGGGGAGGTGGAGGTGCTGGTGAACTCCGAACCCCTGCGGGTGCCGGCCGGCTCCAGCGTCGCCGACGTCGTCGCCCTGTTCGCCCCGGGCGCGGTGGACGGGCGCGGCACGGCCGTGGCGGTCGGCGAGGACGTCGTGCCCGCCGGTCGCTGGGCGGACACGCCCGTCGCTGCGGGCGACCGCCTCGAGGTGCTGCGGGCGGTGGCGGGAGGATGAGCCCCGTGGAGACGACGGGGTTCCCGCGCAGCGGGCCGGGGGCCGCGGAGGGGACGGCCCCCGACCCGCTGGTGATCGCCGGGCGCGCCTTCCGCTCCCGGCTCGTCACCGGCACCGGCGGGGCCGCCAACCACGAGGTGCTCGAGCGCGCGCTGCGCGCCTCCGGCACCGAGCTGACGACGGTGGCGCTGCGGCGGGTGGACCCCTCCGCGCGCGGATCGCTGCTCGACGTCCTGGACCGGGTGGGCGTGCAGGTGCTGCCGAACACCGCCGGGTGCCGCACCGCCCGCGAGGCGCTGCTCACCGCCCGCCTGGGCCGGGAGGCGCTGGGCACCGACTGGGTGAAGCTGGAGGTCGTCGCCGACGAGGAGACCCTGCTGCCCGACGCGGTGGAGCTCCTCGACGCCGCCGAGCAGCTCGTCGACGACGGTTTCACCGTCCTGGCGTACACCAACGACGACCCCGCCCTGGCGCTGCGCCTGGAGCGCGCCGGGTGCGCGGCGGTGATGCCGCTGGGCGCCCCCATCGGCACCGGCCTGGGCATCCTCAACCCCCACAACATCGCCCTCATCGCCGAGCGCGCCTCGGTGCCGGTGGTCCTGGACGCCGGCATCGGCACCGCCTCCGACGCGGCCCGCGCGATGGAGCTGGGCTGCGACGCGGTGCTGCTGGCCACGGCCGTCACCCGCGCGCAGGACCCGGAGCTGATGGGCGCGGCGATGCGCCACGCCGTCCTCGCCGGCCGCGCTGCCCGCCTGGCCGGGCGCATCCCGCAGCGCGCGCTGGCGCAGGCGTCCTCCACCTGGGAGGGCCTGGCGGAGTTCGGCGGCACCGACGGGTCCGACGGGTCCGACGGGTCCGGCGGGTCGGGCGCGGCCGACGGGTCCGGCAGCGCCGCGGGGGGCACCGCGTGAGCGCGGGGCTGCCGCCGCTGGTGGAACCCGCCGCGGAGCTGACCGGCGAGGAGCTGCGCCGCTACGCGCGCCAGCTGCTGCTGCCGGGCATCGGCGAGGTCGGCCAGCGGCGGCTGAAGGCCGCGCGGGTCCTCGTCGTCGGCGCCGGCGGGCTCGGCTCGCCCGCGCTGCTGTACCTGGCCGCCGCCGGCGTCGGCACCGTCGGCGTCGTCGACGACGACGTCGTGGCCGTCTCGAACCTGCACCGGCAGGTCGTGCACGGCACCGCGGACGTGGGCCGGGCCAAGGTGGACAGCGCCGCCGACGCCGTGGCCCGCGCGAACCCCCTGGTGCGCGTCGTCAAGCACCGCGAGCGGCTCACCGCGGCCAACGCCGAGCAGGTCGTCGCCGGGTACGACCTCGTCGTGGACGGCTCGGACAACTTCGGCACCCGCTACCTCGTCAACGACGCCTGCGTCCTGACCGGCACCCCGTGGGTGTGGGGGGCGGTGCTGCGCTTCGACGGCCAGGTCGCGGTGTTCTGGGACGGGCACGGGCCCACCTACCGCGACCTGTTCCCCGCCCCGCCCGAACCGGGCACCGTGCCCTCCTGCGGGGAGGCCGGCGTGCTGGGCGCGGTGTGCGCGGCGGTGGGCGCGGCGATGGTCACCGAGGCCGTCAAGCTCGTCACCGGCGCCGGCACCAGCCTGCTGGGCCGGGTGCTCGTGCACGACGCGCTGGCGATGACGTGGCGCCCGCTGCGCCTGGCGCCGGACCCGCGCCGCGCCCCCGTCACCGCGGTCGAGGCCGTCGAGGGCGCCCCCGACCGCGAACCCTCCGACGACCTGCCCGAGGTGGACGCCGCGGACCTGGCCCACCGGCTGCGCGAGCGGGCCGCGGGGCGCGCCGGGTTCGTGCTCGTGGACGTGCGCGAACCCGACGAGCACGCCGCGCACGCCATCCCCGGCGCGGTGCCGGTGCCCCTGGCGGACGTGCTCGCCGACCCCGCCCGCTTCGACCCCGCCCAGCCGCTGGTGCTGCACTGCGCGGGCGGCACCCGTTCCGCGCGGGCGCTGCGCGCCGTGCTGGCCGCCGGCCACCCCGACGCCGCCCACCTGCGCGGCGGCATCGCCGCCTGGGACGCCCTGGGCGGCTGACCCCCGTCCACCCGGGCCCACCCGGGCCGGTGGGCCCGGGTGGACGGGGGTCAGC
>NZ_JAAALM010000414.1 GCF_009906395.1 Kineococcus indalonis | reverse complement strand
GTGCGCGGGGACGACCGGCCCCGGTGGTCCCGGTGCCGGTCGTCCCCGCGCACGGGCCCGACGACGAGCGGGTCGGGGAGCGGGCCGGGGAGCGGGCCGGCGCGCTCGACGAGGAGGAGGTCGAGCGCATGCTGCGCACCCTGGCCGCCTCCGGCGCCCCCGTGCGCGGCCTGGGCTCCCCGCGCGCCAGGGTCGCCGTCGCCGCCGGCGGGGGCCTGGCCCTGACGCTGCTGCTCGTGCTCGCGATGACCGTCCTGGGGCTGCTCGCCGGCTGAGGCGCCCGGCGGCGCGCCGGGCCGCGCCCGCACGCCGGTCGGGGCGCGCGGGCGCGCATGCTCTAGCCTCCTGGCGGTCGCGCGTCGCGCGACCGCCCCACGCCGGGGCACGCGTCGCAGGGGGTTCCGGAACGGGCATGGCGGATCAGCGCACGACGGCGGCACACGACCCCGCGACGGCCGCCGGGGTCCCCGGCAACGCCATCGGCGTCGACATCGGGGGCACGAAGATCGGCGCGGGCGTCGTCGACCACCGGGGCGAGATCCTCGCCCAGACGCGGCGGGAGACACCCGCCTCCCACCCGGACGCGATCGCCGAGGCCGTGGCCGACGCGATCGCCGAGCTGGCCACCACCCACGAGTTCGGGCCCGTCGGCGTCGCCGCGGCCGGCTTCGTCGACGCGGCCCGCTCCGCGGTCGTCTTCGCGCCCAACCTCGCCTGGCGCGACGAGCCGCTGCGCGCGCGCCTGGAGCCGCGGCTGGGCCGGCCGGTGGTCGTCGAGAACGACGCCAACGCCGCCGCCTGGGCCGAGTACCGCTTCGGCGGCGGCCTCGACGAGCACGGCGTGCCGGTGGACGACCTGCTCATGCTGACCCTGGGCACCGGCCTGGGCGGCGGCATCGTCTCCGGCGGCGTGCTGCAGCGCGGCGCGAACGGCGCCGCCGCCGAGCTGGGCCACGTGCGGGCCGTGCCCGGCGGGCGCGCCTGCGGCTGCGGCAACCTCGGCTGCTGGGAGCAGTACGTCTCCGGCAACGCCCTGGTGCGCGAGGCCCGCGACCTGCTGCGCTCCGGGGACCCCTCCGCCGAGCAGCTGCTGCGCGCCGCCGGCGGCGACCCCGAGGCCGTGGACGGGCCGACGGTGACGCGGCTGGCGCAGGAGGGCGACCTGGCCTCCGCCCGGCTGCTGGCCGAGGTCGGCCGCTGGCTGGGCGAGGCCGTGGCGAGCTTCGTGGCCGTGCTGGACCCCGAGGTCGTCGTCATCGGCGGCGGCGTGTCCAGCGCCGGGGACCTGCTGCTGGCCCCGGCGCGGGCCAGCCTGGCCGAGAACCTCTCCGGGCGCACCCACCGCCGCCCGCCGCCGCTGCGCACCGCCCGCCGCGGCAACGCGGCCGGGATCATCGGCGCCGCGGACCTCGCGCGCCTCCGCTGAGCCCGCCGCCGGACCCGCGCCGCGCGGCGCTGCAGCAGCGGCTGCGCCAGCAGACCCGCCGCGCGCTCATCGGCGACGGCCCCGCGGTCGGCGTCGACATCGGCGGCACCAAGGTCCTCGCGGGCGTCGTCGACGGCGAGGGCCGCGTCGTGGCGCAGCTGCGCCGCGAGACGCCCACCAGGAGCCCGCGCGCGGTGGAGGACACCATCGCCGAGGTCGTCGAGGAGCTCGCCGGCGCCCACGACATCGTCTCGGTGGGCATCGGCGCGGCCGGGTTCGTCGACGCCGAGCGCTCCACCGTCCTGTTCGCCCCCCACCTGGCGTGGCGGCACGAGCCGCTGCGCGAGGCGGTGGAGCGGCGGGTGCGCGCCCGGCTGGGCCGGCGCGTCGGGCGGCGCACCGTGGTGGAGAACGACGCGAACGCGGCGGCCTGGGCGGAGTACCGCTTCGGCGCCGGGCGCGGCGAGAGCCGCCTGCTGTGCGTGACGATGGGCACCGGCATCGGCGGCGGCATCGTCACCCAGGGGCGCGTGGTGCGCGGGCGCTACGGCCTGGCCGGGGAGTTCGGCCACATGGTCGTGGTGCCCGGCGGGCACCGCTGCGAGTGCGGCAACCGCGGCTGCTGGGAGCAGTACGCCTCCGGCAACGCGCTGGTGCGCGAGGCGCGCGAGCTGGCCCGCTCGGCGTCCCCGGTGGCCCACGCCCTGCTGGAGCTGGCCGGCGGCGACCCGGAGGCGATCACCGGGCCGCTGGTGACGCAGGCCGCGCGCGCCGGCGACCCGGCGGCGGTGGAGCTGTTCGAGGAGGTCGGGCGCTGGCTGGGCATCGGCGTCGCCAACCTCGCCGCGGCCCTGGACCCGGGGACCGTGGTCATCGGCGGCGGCGTCTCCGACGCCGACGAGCTGCTGCTGGGCCCGTGCCGCGAGGCGTACCGGCGCACCCTCACCGGGCGCGGCTTCCGCCCCGAGCTGCGGGTGGTGCGGGCCCAGCTGGGCCCGGCCGCGGGCCTGGTGGGCGCCGCGGACCTCTCCCGCGGCTGGGGCTGACGTGCCCGCCGACGCGGGGCGCACCGTGCCCGGTGCCGCCGGCGGTGCGCGGCGGGCGCCGCTGCGCCTGGCCACCCTCAACGTGCGCGAGCTGCTCGACGACGGCCGGGTGCTGCGCGAGGTGCTGCGGGCCGTGGACGCCGACGTGGTGTGCCTGCAGGAGGTGCCCACGCACCCCTTCGCCGGTCACCGCCTGGGCGACCTCGCCGCCGACGTGGGCCTGTGGGTGGTCGCCTCCGGGCGCGAGGGCGCGGGCACCGCGGTGCTGACCGCCCCGCGGGTGGACGTGCGGGCCGGGGCGGTGCGGGCGCTGCCCACCCCGCGCTGGCGCGGGCGGCGCCCGGTGCGCCGGCGCGGCACGGCCGAGGCGGTCGTGCGCGTGCCGTGGGAGGGCGGCTGGTCCCGGGAGGTCCTGGTGCGCAGCGTCCACCTGGGCCTGGAGGAGGGGGAGCGGCTGGAGCACGCCGGGCTGCTGCTGCCGGGCACCGACCCGGCCGGGCCGTGCGCGCCGTGGGCCGGTGCCCCGCTGGTGGTGGCCGGCGACCTCAACGAGGGCCCGGACGGCCCCGCGCGCGGGGTGCTGCGCGGGGGGCTGACCGACGCCGCGCAGGCGGTGGGCACCGGCTTCCCCACGTTCCCGGCGCGCGCGCCGCGCCGGCGCATCGACGCGGTCCTGACCGACCCGCGCCTGACCGTCACGGCCGTGCGCACCCCGGCGGTGGAGCGGGCCGCCGACGCCACCGACCACCTGGCCGTGGTGGCCGACCTGCTGGTGCCGCTCGACTGAGCCGGTCGGACCGGCGCGCGTCAGACCACCGCGCCGTCGTCGTCGTTCTCGTCGCGGGAGCCGGGCAGGCGCACCACCAGCGTCGCGAACCCGGCGACGAACACGGCCGCGGTGATCGCCGTCACCAGCGCCGACACCTCCCGCCGGGCCAGCGCCACGACGAGCAGGAACAGCGGCGCCCCCACGACCGCGGCCCAGGCGGCCCAGCCGACGAGGTCCCGCGGCAGCGGCGCTGGCTCGGCCGGCACGAACCGCTCGCCCTCGTCGAGGTCGGCCAGCTCCGCGGGGCCGGGCGGCCGCTCCGCGCGGCGCGGCACCGCGGGGACGTCCTCGCGCGGTGCCGGCGGCAGCGGGCGCGCCGGTCGCACGGTGCGGCCCTCCGGGCGCGGGGGCGTGGCGGGAC
>NZ_JAAALM010000413.1 GCF_009906395.1 Kineococcus indalonis | reverse complement strand
GCGTGGCGATCCTGAGCGCTTCGCACGTGATCGACCTGCTCGTCGACGCCGACGGCGCCGTCCACGAGTGCCGAGCGGAGGTCCAGCAGTGGCGAGCGGGTCCCGGGCCGTCCCCGGACCGGGCCCGGCGCTGAGGGGCGGGTGGTGCACCACCGGGGACACGTCGCCGGAGCGGGGAGCCCCTGGCCCGCGGGGCAGCACCCCGGCGGGTCTTGCCGCCACCGGCCGGCGCACCTAGCGTCGCGGGCATCGAGGCGGTGAGTCACCCCGAGGACGAGGAGGTCGACGTGGCTGACGAGCGCAGCGGCGTGCAGAAGGTCGCCGAGATCATCGAGGACATCAAGACCTGCATGCTGACCACCAGCACCGACGACGGGCGCCTGGTCAGCCGCCCCATGGCCGTGCAGCAGGTGCGCTTCGACGGCGACCTGTGGTTCGCCACCGACGGCGACGCCTCCAAGGTCGAGCAGATCCGGCACGGCGCGCACGTCAACGCCGCCTTCGCCAGCCGCGACGCCTGGCTCTCCCTGGCCGGCACCGCCGAGGTCGTGCACGACGCGGCCAAGGCGGAGGAGCTGTGGAACACCGCGCTGGACGCGTGGTTCCCCGACGGCCCCCGCACCCCGGGCCTGGCGCTGATCAAGGTGCACGCGCAGAGCGCGGAGTACTGGGACACCCCCGGCGGCGTCGTCACCAGCCTGATCGCCCTGGCCACCAGCAAGGTCAAGGGGCAGCGCCCCGACGTCGGGGAGAACGAGACCGTCGAACTGGCGTGAGCACCCGGCCGGCGGGGGCTCGCCCCCTCCGCCCGGCCGCGGCACGACGCGGCGCGAGCGCGCAGGGAGGGGTCAGCCGGTGGTGCCACCCGCGCAGTTCGCCCGAGCAGCGGCCGCGGCCGCGGGGATCACCGCCTCGTTCGGCCTGGTGGTCGAGGACGTGGTGCCCCTGAACCTCTCCAACGCGATCACCCTGCGCCTGCTGCCCTGCGACGTCGTGGCGCGGGTGGCGCCCCGGGAGCACCAGGTCGCGGCGTTCGAGGTGGCGATCGCCGGGCAGCTCGCCGAGCGCGGCAGCCCGGTGGCCCGTCTGGACCCGCGCGTGCCGCCGCGCCCCCACGAGCGCGACGGGTTCGTGGTGACCGTGTGGACCCACTACGCGCCGGTGCCCGGCCGCGCGGTCGCCCCGGCCGAGTACGCCGAGGCGCTCAGGCGCCTGCACGCCGGCATGCGCGAGGTCGACGTGCCGGCGCCGCGCTTCACGCAGCGCGTCGAGCAGGCCCGGCGGCTCCTCGCCGACCGCGAACGCACCCCGGCCCTGAGCGAGGCGGACCGGGAGTTCCTCGGCCACGCCCTGTCCGGCCTGGGGCGGGCGGTCCGGGCGAGCGCGGGCGCCGAGCAGCTGCTGCACGGCGAACCGCACCCGGGCAACTTGCTGGCCACGCGGCAGGGGGCGTTGTTCATCGACTTCGAGACGTGCTGCCGCGGGCCGGTGGAGTTCGACCTCGCCCACGCCCCCGAGGACGTCGCCGCGCACCACCCCGGTGTCGATCGGGACCTGCTGTCGCGGTGCCGGATGCTGGTGCTGGCGATGATCACGTCGTGGCGGTGGGACCGGGAGGACCGGTTCCCCGACGGGCCCCGCCTGGGCGAGCAGTGGCTGGACCAGCTGCGGGCGGTGCTCGACCGGTCCGACGTGGACCTGCGGGGTTGAGCGCGGCTCCCCAGCGCAACGCCCGCAACAGGCCGGACCGCCGAGGACGCCACCACCGGGGAGGACGGCTGCCCTCCAGCTCTCCCCCGCAGCACGCGGCCTTCGAGCACCGCGACGCCGCGGCCGGTTTCGAGGGCGCCTCCTTCCGGTCGAGGAGCGGCGGCACCGTCGTCGACGGGCACACCGCCGCCGTCGAGGACGGCGAGCCGCACGCCGCCGGGCACTCGATCGAGCTCGACGCGAACCGGTGCACGCGGCGAGCCCGCGTGCACGGGCGCACGGGCGCACGGCGCACTGCGCACGGCGCCTGAGCGCCCGGAACCCCTGAGCCCTCACCACGGCCGACCCCACGCCACCTGCTCCCGCCGAGCCGCGGGGCGGCCCCTGGAACCGCCCGAACCGCCGGCCCCGACTCGCCGGCGGTGCCGCGCGAGGTGCCCACCTCGGCAGCAGCGCTGCGCGCGTGCAGCACCAGGGCGACGTGGTCGGCCGGCTCGACCCGCTGCGGGTGCGCCTGCACCCGGCCGGCCCCGGCGACGTCGACCTCACCGATCCGGGCGGGCGTGGACGAGCGGGCCGGCGCTTCGTGCGCGACCCTTGCCCCTCCACCCGCCCGTCGCCACGTGCAGCGGGCGGGACCGTCCCTCGAGAGGAGCGCTTCGGTGTCCGAGCGTCAAACCGTGATCCGTTCCCTGCACGACCTGGGCCTGGCGGCCTGGTTCGGCGGCTCGCTCTTCGGTGCCGTGGGCCTGAACGGCGCCTCCGCCGCCGTCTCCGACCCGGGGGACCGCACCCACGTGGCCACCGCCGGCTGGGCCCGCTGGGCCCCGGTCAACGCCGCCGCGCTGGCGGTGCACAGCATCGGCGGCGTCGGGCTGATCCTGGCCAACCGCGGGCGCGTGGCCGCGCAGGCCGGCACCCGCGGCAACACCGTCCTCAAGGCCGGGCTCACGCTGGCCGCGATGGGCGTGACCGCGTACTCCGGGCTGCAGGGCGCCAAGCTGGGCAAGGACTCCCACGCCCCGGCCGCCTCGGGGGTGGACCCCTCCGAGGACACCCCCGCCGAGATCGCCGCCGCCCAGCGCCGGCTGAAGGTGCTGCAGTGGTCCATCCCCGCCCTGACGGGGGTGCTGCTGGTGATGGGCGCCCAGCAGGGTGAGCAGCAGAAGGCCGGGGAGGTCTCCAAGGGCCTGCTGAAGAGCACGGGCCTTGCCGGTGCGCTGCTGGGCGCCGCCAAGAACTGAGCACCACCACCGCTCGCCCAGCGCGGCCGACCCCGCACGACGGCGCTCCGGTGCACAGGACCCGCACCTGCGCTCACGGCCCCCGCGGGGCGTGGACGCAGGTGCGGGTCCGGCGTGCGCAGCGGTGCCGGCGGGCGGCGCTGCGCACGTGCTCACCGGTGCGGTGCGGGCGCGGGCCGGCCCAGCAGGTAGCCCTGGGCGTGGGTGCAGCCCAGCGCGCGCAGCACCTCCAGGGCCGCCGGGCTCTCCACGCCCTCCACCACCGTGGTGCGCTGCAGGTCCCGGCTCATCGCGATCAGTGCGGCCAGCACCGCGCGCCCGGCGGGGTGGGGCACGTGCGCGGTGAAGGCCCTGTCCACCTTGAGCACCTGCGCGGGCACCTGCAGCAGGCGCTGCAGGTCCGAGTAGCCGCTGCCGACGTCGTCCAGGGCGATGGTGCACCCCAGGTCGACCAGCGCACCGAAACCGGCCGCGGCGCCGGCGCCGAGCACCCCGCTCTCGAGCACCTCCAGCGTCAGCCGCTCAGCAGGCAGGCCGGTGCTCGCCAGGACGGCGGCGACCTCGCCGGCGAAGCCGGGGCGGGCGAACTGCGCGGGGGAGGTGTTGACGAAGACCCGCGCCGGGGCCGGCTCGGGCCAGGCCGCCAGCTCCCGGCAGGCGGTGGCCAGCACCCAGGAGTCCAGCGCGCGCATCAGCCCCTCCCCCGAG
>NZ_JAAALM010000412.1 GCF_009906395.1 Kineococcus indalonis | reverse complement strand
GGCGTGTGTGAGACTGCGCGGGCCCGTGGCCGACGTCGTCTGCAGGAGCACCGATGAGCACCCCCCGCCCGTTCGCCGCCGTGATCGCCGAGCACGCGCGCACCCGACCCGACGCCCCCGCCGTGCGCCTGGACGACACCGTCCTGACCTGGCGCGCCCTCGACGACGCCACCGCCCGGGTGGCCGCGCTGCTGCGCGCCGAGGGCGTGGCGCCGGGGGACCGCGTGGCGCTGGTGCTGCCCAACGTGCCGCACTTCCCGGTGCTCTACCACGGGGTGCTGCGCGCCGGCGGCGTCGTGGTGCCGGTGAACCCGCTGCTGCGCGGCCGGGAGGTCGCGCACCACCTGGCCGACTCCGGCGCGCGGCTGGCGTTCGCGTGGCACGCCGTGGCCGACGCCGTCCACGCCGGCGCCGCGGGCACCGGCACCCGCGTGCTCGTGGTGGAGCCCGCGGCCACCGCCGAGCTGCTGGCCGGCGTGCGGCCGGACCCGCACCCGCACGAGCCGGACCCGCAGGACGTGGCCGTGCTGCTGTACACCTCCGGCACCACCGGCGCCCCCAAGGGCGCGGCGCTGACGCACCGCAACCTGGTGAGCAACGCGGTGACCACCCAGGAGACGCTGGTGCGGGTGGGGCCGGAGGAGACCGTCCTGGGCGCGCTGCCGCTGTTCCACGCCTTCGGGCAGACGTGCGCGATGAACGCCGCGGTGGTCGCCGGCGCCCAGCTGACCCTGCTGCCGCGCTTCACCCCCGAGGCCGCGCTCGCCGTGCTCGAGCGCGACCGGGTGAGCCTGTTCTCCGGGGTGCCCACGATGTACGTCGCGCTGCTGAACCACCCCGGCGCCGAGCGGTACGACCTGTCCTCGCTGCGCCGGTGCGTCTCCGGGGGCGCCTCGCTGCCGGTGGAGGTGCTGCGCGGGTTCGAGGAGCGCTTCGGCGCGGTGGTCCTGGAGGGCTACGGCCTCAGCGAGACCTCCCCGGTGGCCTCCTTCAACCACCCCGACGCCGAGCGCAGGCCCGGCTCCATCGGCACCCCCGTGCGCGGCTGCGAGATGGACCTGCGCTCCGCGGACGGCTCGCCGGTGCCCGAGGGGGAGGTCGGGGAGATCGTCGTCCGCGGCGAGAACGTCATGCGGGGGTACTGGCGCGACGAGGCGGCCACCGCCGCGGCGGTCGTCGACGGCTGGTTCCGCAGCGGCGACCTGGCCACCCGCGACGCCGACGGGTACTACCGCATCGTCGACCGCGCCAAGGACATGATCGACCGGGCGGGCTTCAACGTGTACCCGCGCGAGGTGGAGGAGGTGCTCTACGAGCACCCCGCCGTCGCCGAGGCCGCCGTGGTCGGCTTCCCCGACCCGCTGGTGGGCGAGGAGGTCGGCGCGGCGGTGGTGCTGCGGGCGGGGGTCAGCGCGACGCCGGAGGAGCTGCAGGCGCACGTGCGGGCGAACCTGGCGCCGTACAAGTACCCGCGGCGGGTGTGGGTCGTCGCCGAGCTGCCCAAGGGCCCCACCGGCAAGATCCTCAAGCGGGCGATCACGCCGCCGGGCCGGGCCGAGCAGGAGCCCTCGGCCTGACCCGGCGACGGGTGCGCGCGGCTCAGGCCGGGTGGAACCGCCGGCCGGTGACGCGCTCGGAGGCGCCCACGCGGTCCAGGTAGGGCGTGATCCCGCCGGTGTGCAGCGGGTGCCCGGTGCCCAGCACCAGGCACACGTCCACGTCCTGCGGGCCGGCGACCACGCCCTCGTCGAGGACGCGGCGCACCTCGTCGGCCAGCGCGTCCTGCACCCGGCGCAGCAGCTCGGGCCCGCTGAGGGGCTGCCCGCCCTGCTGCAGGACGCGCTCGGCGGCGCCGGTGGGCTCCACCGGGCCCTTAGGGGTCACCAGGTCCGGGGCCCCGGCCCCCACCCAGCGGCGCAGGTTCTCCGAGACGCGGTAGCGCTCGGGGAACGCCGCGGCGAGGGTCTCGTGCACGTGCAGCATGACGGCCGGGCCGACGAAGGACGCCAGCCGGAACGGCGTCATCGGCAGGCCCAGCTCGTCCAGGGCGCGCTCGGCGACCACCAGGTCGGTGCCGGCGTCCACGGCGCGCACCACCTCGTCGAACATGCGCGTGGAGATGCGGTTGACGACGAACGCGGGCGCGTCGCGCACCAGCACGCACGTCTTCCTCAGCGCCGCGCCCACGGCGAAGGCCGTGGCCAGCGTCGCGTCGTCGGTGCGCCCGGTGCGCACCACCTCCACCAGCGGCAGCACCGCGACGGGGTTGAAGAAGTGGAACCCCGCGAACCGCTCGGGGTGCGCCAGCACCGAGCCCATCTCCGTGACCGAGAGGGAACTGGTGTTCGTGGCGATCACCGCGTCCTCGCGCAGCAGCGGCTCCAGCTCGCGCAGCACGGCGTGCTTGACGGCCATCTCCTCGAAGACGGCCTCGACGACGAAGTCGCAGCCGGCCAGGGCGGACTTGTCCACCGAGCCGGACACCGACGCCTTCAGGCGGTTGGCGGTGTCGGCGGTGATGCGCCCCCTGGCGTGCAGCTCGTCCACGCCGGAGCGCACGGACTGCAGGCCCTTGGAGACGCGGGCGTCGTCGACGTCGGTGAGCACGACGGGCACCTGCAGGCGGTGCAGGAACAGCAGCGCCAGCTGGGAGGCCATCAGGCCGGCGCCGACGACGCCGACGGAGGTGACCTCGCGGGCCAGCTCCCTCGCCGGCGCTCCGGTGGGCCCCCGGCCGTAGCGCTGCACGAGGTCGAAGGCGTACAGGCCCGCGCGCAGCTGCGGGGAGAGCACGAGGTCGCCGATCGCGGCGTCCTCGGCGGCGAAGTGCTCCTCGCGCCCGTTGGTGCGCGCGGCGGCGATGAGGTCCAGGGCGCGGTAGGGGGCGGGGGCGGCGCCGCGCACGCGCGCGTCGGCGACGGCGCGCCCGCGCGCGACCGCGGCCTCCCACGCGGCGGCCTCCTGCGCGCCCTCCAGCGGGGTGCGCCGGGGCACCTCCACCTCGCCGGTGAGCACGGCGGCGGTCCAGCGCAGCGACTGCAGCAGGAAGTCCGCCGGCTCCACGGCCAGGTCGGCGATCCCGAGCTGCACGGCCTGCGGGCCGGTGATCGTGCGGTTGCCCGCCAGGGCGTTCTCCACCGCGACCTTCACGGCGACGTCGGGACCGGCCAGGTGCGGCAGCAGCCAGGTGCCGCCCCAGCCGGGCACCAGGCCCAGGTGCGTCTCGGGCAGGCCCAGGCCGCGCGCGGTGGTGGCCACGGTGCGGTGGGTGGCGTGCAGCGCGGTCTCCAGCCCGCCGCCCAGGGCCAGGCCGTTGACGTACGCGAACGAGGGCACGCCCAGGGTGGCGAGGCGGCCGAGCACGTCGTGGCCGAGGCGGCCGGTGGCCAGCGCGGCCTCGCGGTCGGGGGTGGCGGCCATGGACTTCAGGTCCGCCCCGGCGCAGAAGACGCCCCGCACGCCGGTGACCCCCACGGCGACGACCTCCCCGGCGGCGGCCAGGCGCCCGGCCTCCTCCAGCGCCTCGCGCAGCTGCGGCAGCGTCTGCGGGCCGAGCACGAACGGCCGGCGCGGGTCGCCGGGGTCCAGGGTCAGCAGGGCCAGGCGGCCGGGGCCGGGCTGCCCGGCGGGGCGCCCGGGCGGGGCGGGCAGGTCCAGGACGCGC
>NZ_JAAALM010000411.1 GCF_009906395.1 Kineococcus indalonis | reverse complement strand
CCGCCCCGCCCGAGCCCCCGGCGCCCGAGGGGGCCGCGGAGTCGCTGGCCCGCTCCAGCGCCCTGATGGCCTCCGGGACGCTGGTGTCGCGGCTGCTGGGGTTCGTGCGCACCGCCGCGCAGGGCGCCGCCCTCGGCGTCGGCGCCCAGGTGGGCGCCGTGACGTTCGACGTGGCCAACAAGGCCCCCAACGCCTTCTACATGCTGCTGGCCGGCGGGGTGCTCAACGCGGTGCTCGTGCCGCAGATCGTGCGGGCCCTGAAGCGGCCCGACGGCGGCCAGGAGTACGTCAACCGCCTGATCACCCTCTCGCTGGTGCTCATGGCCGCGGCCACCGCGCTGCTGACGGCCGCCGCCCCGCTGGTGGTGCGGCTGTACGCGCAGTCGTGGAGCGACGACTGGGTCGCCCTGGGCACCGCGATGGCGTACTGGTGCCTGCCGCAGGTGTTCTTCTACGGCCTGTACACGGTGCTCGGGCAGGTCCTCAACGCCCGGGGCCGCTTCGGGGCGTACATGTGGGCGCCGGTGCTCAACAACGTCGTGGCGATCGCCGGGCTCGTCGCGTTCCTGCTCGTCGCGCCCGGCGCCAGGGGCTGGGACGCCGGCGGCTTCGACGCCACGGCGATCGCGGTCCTGGCGGGCACCTCCACGCTGGGCATCGTCGTGCAGGCCCTGGTGCTGTTCTGGCCGCTGCACCGCGCCGGCTTCCGCTACCGGCCGCGCTGGGGCTTCCGCGGCGTGGGGCTGCGCAGCGCCGGGCGGGTCGCCGGCTGGACGTTCGCCGGGGTGGCCGTGGGCCAGCTCGTCTTCGTGGCCACCACCAACGTCACCGCGGGCGCGGCCGACGCGCTGGCGCGCCTGGGCCGCGACGGGGCGACCAACGCCTCCTACACCCCCGCCTTCCTGCTGTTCATGCTGCCGCACTCGCTGGTGGCGGTCTCCCTGGTGACGGCCCTGTTCACCCGGCTCAGCACCGCCGCCGCCGCGGGCGACACCGCCGCGGTGCGCCGCGACTTCTCCTACGGCGCGCGCACCGTGCTGGTCTCCGGCGTGCTGGCCACGGCCGCGCTGGTCGCGCTGGGCCCGCAGATCGGCGCCGCGCTCTTCCCCGCCGGCGGTGGCCGCTTCGTGGGTCAGGTCGTGGCCGCGATGGCGGTCGGGCTGGTCCCCTTCAGCGTCACCTACCTCGTGCAGCGCGTCTTCTACGCCTACGAGGACGCGCGCACCCCGTTCGTGGTCTCCCTCGTCGTCGCGCTCGTCATGGCCGCCGGGGACCTGGCGTGCTGGCTGCTGGTGCCGGCGCAGTGGAGGGTCGTGGGCGTGGGCGTGGCGATGAGCGCCTCGAACGTGGTGGGCGTGGTGCTGGCGCTGGTGCTGCTGCGCCGCCGGATGCGCTCCCTGGACGGCCGCGGCGTCGACGGGCACCGGCTGCTGCGCACCCTGGTGCGCACCCTGATCATCGGGGCGCTGTCCGGCGGGGCGGCGTACGCGCTGACGCGGCTGGCGGCACCGCTGGGCGGGGCGTGGGCCGTGCAGGTCGGCACCGTCGTGGTGGGCGGGCTGCTGCTGGTGGCGCTGTTCACCGCCCTGTGCCGCGCGATGCGCGTCACGGAGCTGAACGCCCTGCTGTCCCCGCTGCTGCGCCGGCTACCCCTGCCCGGTCGGCGCTGAGGGGCGCTCCCCGCTCGCCGCGCCGGGCCCGGCGCCGGACGCGCCGGCGGGCCGGGGGCGGCGCTCGCCGCCCACGTCGGCGTGCGGGACCTCGTCCACGCGCCGGCGCCCGCGCCGGGCGGCGCGCACCACGCCCGCCACGAGCAGCGCCCCGGCGCCGCCGCCGACCAGGCCCGTGAGCCAGCCCTCCAGGTCGGCGCGCACGTTGACGTCGATGCCGACGGGCTCGCCCAGCGGGGTGCCGGCGGGGGTGCGCAGCGCCGCCTCCACCACGACGCTGCCGTTGGCCAGGGCCCGCACGGGCACCGCCACCCGCTGCTGCCCGCCGGGGGGCACCGTCACGCTCGGCACCCGCGCCAGCTGCACGCGCGGGCTGCGCGGGCGCAGCACCAGCTCCACCAGCACCGGCGCGGCGAGCTCGTTGACGACGGTGACGGGCAGCTCGGAGCGGGTGGCGGCCAGGTTGATGACGCTGCCGGGCAGCAGGCGCACCGCGCCCGTGAAGGCGTCCACGCCGCCCTGCACGCGCTGGCGGGCGGCGGGCAGCTCCGCGGCGTGCCCGCGCCAGGAGGCGGCCAGCAGCATCAGCGCCGAGCGCTGCAGCGCCCCGGTGGCCGGGTCCGCGCCCCGCAGGGCGCTGGCGGCGTCGTCGACGGAGGCGCGCAGCCCCGCGACGGCGGCGACGTGCGCCGGCGGCAGGGCGGCCCTGGCGGCGGCCCCGCCGCTCACGGGCGCGTCGGTGCGCTCCACGTCCGGCACGGGCGTGCCCATCAGCTCGCCCAGCGGCTGCCACGACGCCCAGCCGGAGGCCTCCACGGCCTGCACCAGGCGGGGCAGCGCGCCCGGGCGCGGGTCGAAGGTGCGCGGCGCCACCAGCAGCAGGGAGCGGGGGTCGTTGGGCCGCTGCAGGGTGGTGGTGGCCGTCTCGGCGACGGCGCGCTGCACGAGCGCGGCGTCCGCGCCGCTGCTGCCGCCGCTGGTGTCGGCGGTGGCGTCGGCGCGCTGCAGCAGCGCCGACAGGGCGCTGTCGGCGACGAGGCCGGCGAGGGCGCCGCCCGCCCCGGCGCGCACGTCGGCGCGGCCGGTGGGCGTGTAGGTCAGCTCGTCCTCGGTGGGCAGGCAGCGGTCGTCCAGGACGACGGCGCGCGCGCCGGCGCCGGCGGCCAGCACGAGCTGGGCCTGGTCGGCGGTCTCGTCGGCGGGCCAGGCGACGTCGGTGAGGACGGTGGCGGTGCCCCCCAGCGCCGCGGCGACGTCCCCGCCGGCGGCCGTGGCGGCGCTGACCACCGCCCCCGGCGGCGGCGCCCGCGGGGAGCTCCCGGCCGGTGCCGGCCCCGCCCGCGGCGCCGGTCGGCTGCCCGCCGCCGGCCGGCGCGGTGGCCAAGGGCCCGCCCGCCCCGGTGCCGGCGCCCTGCGCGCCCCCGGCGGGCAGGGCCAGGGCGGTGGAGAGCACGGCGGGGTCCAGCGCCCACGCGGTGCGCGGGTCGGTCGAGGCCTCCAGCAGCCGGCCCAGGCGCCCGCCGGTGGCGCCGGCCAGGCCGGCGGCGTCGGCGGTGCGGCCCGCCACCAGCGGCAGCAGCAGCGTCAGCCGGGTGGGCCGCACGCCGTGCGGGGCGGAGACCAGGAAGGTGCGCGCCAGCCCGGCGCGCGCGCCGTCGGCGTCCAGGACCTCCACGGCCGCCGGGTGCGCGCCCTCCCCGCCGCCCAGGGCGGCGGCGTCCAGGACGAGCAGCACCTCCGCCTCCTCGCCCGGCGCCAGGCGCCCGTCGGCGACCTCCACGGCGTCGGAGGCCACCGAGGTGCGCCCCAGCGCGGCGGTGGGCGAGGCCCGCTCCCAGCGGTCCAGGGCGTCGCGGCCCACGACGGTGGAGCGCTGCGCGACCAGGCGGGCGCGCACGCCCGTCAGCGCCGCGGCGCCCTCGTGGCGCACCCGCGCCCGCACCGTGACGACCGAGCGGGCGGGGTCGGCGGCGTCGTAGGCGGTGGGGGTGACGTC
>NZ_JAAALM010000410.1 GCF_009906395.1 Kineococcus indalonis | reverse complement strand
CGCCCCGGGCGCGCTCACCCCCGCGCCCCCGGCGCGCCGGCGGCGACGGCGCCCGCGGCGCGGCGCTGCTCGCGGCGCTGGCGCAGCACGCCCAGGACGATGACCACGGCGGTCAGCACCGCCGACAGGGTCAGCTCCACGCGCTGGCCGGGCAGCACCACCATGAGCACGAGCACGGCCGCGATGAACGCGATCGTGGCGTACGTCAGCCAGGGGAACAGCCACATGCGCACCACCGGCCGGTGGCCCTCGGCGTCCAGCAGGCGGCGGGTGCCGACCTGGGAGAGGGCGATGAAGGCGTACACGACCAGGGCCAGGGCGCCGCTGGTGGCCAGCAGCAGGGAGAAGATGCGGTCCGGCAGCGCGTAGTTGCCGACCACGGCGAGGAAGCCGACGGCGGTGGAGGCCAGGATCGCCCCGCGCGGCACCCCGCCGCGCGAGACCCGCCCGAACCAGGCGGGCGCGTCGCCGCGGCGCGAGAGGGAGAAGGCCATGCGCGAGGCGGTGTAGAGGGCGGAGTTCAGGCAGCTGGCGACGGCGGTGAGGATGACCAGGTCCATGATCGTGGAGGCGCCGGGGATGCCGATGGTGTCCAGCACGGTCTGGTACGAGCCGTTCTCGGCCAGCGCCGGGGAGTCCCAGGGCACCAGCGCCACGATCACGGCGATGGAGCCCAGGTAGAACAGGCCGATGCGGCCGATGACGGAGTTCACGGCCCGGCGCACCCCGCGCTCGGGGTCGGGGGACTCCGCCGCGGCGATGGTGACGATCTCGGTGCCCATGAAGCTGAACATCGTCAGCAGCATCGCCGCGAGCACCGCGCCGAAGCCGTTGGGCAGCAGGCCCCCGGTGGCCGACAGGCCCGGTGCGCCGGAGACGTTCGAGCCGGGCAGCACCCCGAGCACGGCCAGCACGCCCACGGCGATGAACGCGACGATCGCGACGACCTTGACCATCGCGAACCAGAACTCGAACTCGCCGAAGTTGCCGACGCTGGCGAGGTTGGTCGCCGTCAGCAGCAGGGTCACCAGCAGCGCCCACACCCACTGCGGGGCGCCGATCCAGCCGGTGAGGATCTCGGCGGCGGCGGTGGCCTCCACGGGGATCACCAGCACCCAGAACCACCAGTACAGCCAGCCCACGCTGAACCCGGCCCAGCGGCCCAGCGCGCGGTCGGCGTAGGTGGAGAAGGAGCCGGTGTCCGGGTGGGCGGTGGCCATCTCCCCCAGCATCCGCATCACCAGCACCACCAGGGTGCCGGCGAGGGCGTAGGAGACCAGCACGGCCGGCCCCGCCTCGGCGACGGCGTTGGAGGAGCCCACGAACAGGCCGGCGCCGATGACGCCGGCGATGGAGATCATCGTGATGTGGCGGGGTTTGAGCCCCGTGCCCAGGTGCTGCTCTACCTGCACGTCGGTCCTCCGCTCCCCCGGCCCCGGTGACCGGTGCGCGGAACTGTGCCCCACCGCGGGTGCCCGGGGCCACCCGCGCCCGGCGCGGCGCGGCGCGGTAGCGTGCGGGCCCGTGCCCACCGTCGCCACCACCACCCGCGTCGACCGCGAGGGCCTGCTGGACTTCGTCCGCGGCCGCCACCACGTCGTCCTGCTGACGCACCGCGCCGACGGCTCGCCGCAGCTGTCGCCCGTGACCGCCGGCGTCGACGCCGAGGGCCGCTTCGTGATCTCTTCCTACCCCGAGCGCGCCAAGGCGGTCAACGCCCGCCGCGACCCGCGGGTCAGCGTGCTGGTGCTCTCCGACGACTTCGGCGACGCCTGGGTGCAGGTCGACGGCACCGCCGAGGTGCTGGACCTGCCCGAGGCGCTGGAGCCGCTGGTGGAGTACTTCCGCTCCATCTCCGGCGAGCACCCCGACTGGGACGAGTACCGCGCGGCCATGGCGCGCCAGGGCAAGTGCCTGCTGCGCGTCACGCCGCAGCGCTGGGGCCCGGTGGCCACCGGCGGCTTCCCCGCCCGCCTGTCGGGCTGAGGCCGGGCGCGGCGCTCACTCGTCGCGCACGCGCTCGCGCACGGCCCGCACCAGGTCCTCGTCGGGCACCACGCCGTGGTCGCGGCGCGCGTGCTCGTCCACCTGCGCCAGGACGTCGGCGACGTCCTCGCCGACGAGCTCCTGGTGGCAGCCGGGCACCACGTCCCCGCAGCGGAAGCTCTTCACGCCGGCACCTCCCGTCCCGCGGCGGGCCAGCCCCCCGCGCGCTCGTCGCGGGCGCGGGGGCCGCCGGCGCACGCACCGCCGGACAGCTCCAGCACCAGGTCCTCCACCCCCACCACCCCCACGTACCGGCCGGTGGCGTCGGTGCACACCACCGGGTCGAAGCGCACCTCCGGCGCCCGGGAGACGGCCCGGGCCGCCGCCAGCGGCACCGAGGTCTCCGGCGCCAGCGTGCTGACGACCTCCCGCAGGCGCGGCTCCCCGCCGGCCCCCGCCGCGGGCAGCACCAGCACCCGCGGCACGTCGTGCTCGTCGACGACCACGACCGGCGCGCCGTCCCCGGCCACGGCCTCCACCGCCTCGGCCGCGGACCGGCAGGTCTTGGTGCGCCGCGCCAGGCGCCCGGCGGGACCGGGGGCCTGCGGGACCGGCGGGGCCGCGGCCCCGGAGGCCAGCAGCCGGTGCGCCTCCAGCGACAGCCGCGCGAACCCCTCGGCGGGGCGGGCCAGCAGGAAGCCCTGCACCAGCGGCACGCCCATCGAGCGCAGCACGTCCAGCTCGGCGGGCGACTCCACGCCCTCGGCGAGCACCCAGGCGTCCAGGCGGTCGGCGCACTCGCCCAGGAAGCGCACCACGGAGCGCTTGACGAGGTCGCCGTCCAGGCCGCGCACGAGCTGCAGGTCCACCTTGAGCACGTCGGGGCGCACCACGGCCATGCGCAGCAGGCCGGAGTGCCCGGTGCCCACGTCGTCCAGCGCGACGCGGGCCCCCCGCGCGCGCAGCGCGCTCAGCGGACCGGACAGCGCGGCGGCGTCGCAGTCGGTGTGCTCGGTGACCTCCACGACCACCGACGTCAGGTCCTGCGCGCACAGCAGCTCCAGCACGCGCGGGTCGCCCAGCGACTCGGGGCCCACGTTGACCGTCAGGAAGGTCCCGTGCGGCAGCCGGCGGCGCAGCGGCAGCGCCGCGCGCAGCACGAGCAGGTCCAGCTCGGCGCTGCGGGCCAGGTGCCGGGCGGCCTCGAACCAGCGCTCGGGGCCGTGCGGGGAGGCGAAGCGGGAGAGCACCTCGTAGCCGGCGACGCGGCCGGCGGCCACGTCCACCACGGGGTGCAGCACCAGGCGCAGCTGCTCGGGGTGGGCGGCGAGCTCGTCGAGGCGGCGGCGCCACCTGCTGAGGTGCTGCGGGGCCGTGCGGGCCGCGTCCACGTCCACCTCCTCCCCGCCGCCCTCGGGCGCGCAGGGGCCTGTCCGCCAGCCTGCTCGACGTCCCGGGGGAGCATAGTGCTGTAACCGCATGGTCACAGCTCGTACGTGCCGCGTTCGCCCTCAAGGTCCTGCGGCGCCGTGCCGACGCCCTGGACGTGGCACGCACCCGGCTCCGGCGCGGCCCCGCGCGGGCGCGCGGCGCCGCTGCGCTGGGCACCGCGCTGAGCGCCGCGCTGGGTGCCGCGCTGGGTGCCGCGCTGCTCGCCGCCCCGGCCACCGCGTCCACCAC
>NZ_JAAALM010000040.1 GCF_009906395.1 Kineococcus indalonis | reverse complement strand
GACGTGGGCAGCGCGGGGACGGACGGGGCGGGTCGCAGCCAGAGCAAGGGCCTGGGGGCGGTGCCCCCGTGGGCCGTGCACGAGGGCGAGCTGGACGTCTCGGCGCTGGAGCGCACCGAGTCGCTGTTCGCCCTCTCGGACGGCCGGGTGGGAGTGCGCGGCTCGCTGGACGAGGGCTCCCCGTGCGGCAGCCCGGGCACCTACCTCAGCGGCGCGTACGAGCTGTGGCCCATGACGTACCCCGAGTACAGCTACGGCTACCCGCAGGTGCAGGAGCGCCTGGTCGCGGTGCCCGACCCCACGCTGGTGGAGCTGTTCGTGGGCGCCGAGCGCTTCGACGTGCGCACCGGCCAGCTGCACGAGCACGAGCGCACCCTGGACCTGCGCGCCGGGACGCTGCGCCGGGAGGTGGAGTGGACCTCCCCCGACGGCGCCCGGGTGCGGGTGCGCTCCGAGCGGGTGGTGCCGCTGCAGCGCCCCGGCCTGCTGGCGGTGGACTACCGGGTGAGCCCGGTGGGCGAGGCGCGCGAGGTGGAGGTGCGCTCGGCGGTGGTGTGCAGCGCGCAGCTGCACGAGCCGGTGGTGGAGCCCGTCGCGCGCGGCGGCAGCGTGCGCCAGCGCACCGACGGCAGCGCCCTGGCGGTGGCGGCGGTCGTCGACCACGACGTCACCGGCCCCGCCGACACCGAGGTGCGCACCCACGGCACCGCCGACCGCCTCGTCACCGTCGCCCGCGCCCGGCTGGCACCGGGCGAGGAGCTGCGGGTGGTGAAGCTCGTGGCGCTGGGATGGTCGGCGCAGGTGGACCGCGAGGCGCTGCTGGAGCAGCTGCGCACCGGCCTCACCGAGGGCCTGCGCGACGGCTGGGAGCACCTGGCCGCCGAGCAGCGCGCCGTCCTGGACGACTTCTGGGAGCACGCCGACGTGCGCGTGGACGGCGACGAGGAGCTGCAGCAGGCGGTGCGCTTCGCGCTGTTCCACGTCTTCCAGGCGGCCGCGCAGGCCACCGACCGCGGCATCCCCGCCAAGGGCCTGACCGGCACCGGCTACGACGGGCACACCTTCTGGGACACCGAGGTGTTCGTCATGCCGATGCTCAACCACGTGTGGCCGCAGGCCGCGCTGGAGGCGCTGCGCTGGCGGCACGCGATGCTGCCGGCGGCCAGGGAGCGGGCGCGCGAGCTGGGGCTGGCGGGCGCGACGTTCCCGTGGCGCACCATCACCGGCCGCGAGAGCTCGGGGTACTGGCCGGCCGGCACCGCGGCGGTGCACCTGAACGCCGACATCGCCGACGCGGCGGTGCGGCACGTGCACGCCACCGGCGACGAGGACGCCGCCCGCGACCTGGTCGCCGACCTCGTGCTGGAGACCGCCCGCACGTGGGTGGTGCTGGGCCGCGAGGACGAGCAGGGCCGCTTCCACGTCGACGGCGTCACCGGCCCGGACGAGTACAGCGCGCTGGTGGACGACAACGCGTACACGAACCTCATGGCGCAGGCGAACCTGCGCGCCGCCGTGGACCTCGCGGGGCGCTTCCCCGAGCGCGCGCGGGCGCTGGGCGTCACCGACGAGGAGGTCGCCGGCTGGACGCGGCTGGCCGACGCGGTGCACGTGCCGCGCGACCCGGCCACCGGCATGCCCACGCAGGACGAGGGCTGCACCCAGCGCAAGCGCTGGGACTTCGAGGGCACCTCCGGCGAGCAGTACCCGCTGGCCGACCACTTCCCGTACTTCAGCCTGTACCGACGCCAGGTCGCCAAGCAGGCCGACCTGGTGCTGGCGCTGCACCTGCGCCCGGAGGCGTTCACGGCGGAGGAGAAGCGCGCCGCGTTCGAGTACTACGAGGAGCTGACGGTGCGCGACTCCTCGCTGTCGGCGTCGGTGCAGGCCGTCGTCGCCGCCGAGGTCGGGCACCTGGGGCTGGCCGCGGACTACGCGCACGAGGCGGCGTTCGTGGACCTGCACGACCTGCGCGGCAAGACGCGCGACGGGCTGCACATCGCCTCCCTGGCCGGGGCGTGGCAGTCGCTGGTCGCCGGCTACGGCGGCATGCGCGACGCCGACGGGCGCCTGGCGTTCGCCCCGCGGCTGCCGGAGGGGCTGCGGGGGCTGTGCTTCCGCACCCGCCACCGCGGCTCCTGCCTGGAGGTCTCGATCGCCCGCGACGGCGAGGGGGACGGCGAGGAGGCCGAGGGCGGCGACGGCGGTGGCGGAGGGCAGCGGGCCACGTACACCGTCGTCAGCGGCGGGCCGGTGAGCACCTCCCACCACGGGGAGGGGTTCACCGTGGAGCCGGGCTCGCCGTGCACGTTCGCCGTGCCGGAGCTGCAGCCGCTGCCGCGCCCCTCCCAGCCGGCCGGGTGCGACCCGCGCGAGGTGCGCTCCCGCGCGCGCTGAGCGGGGCGCGCCGGTGTGAACTCCCGGTTTCGCGCCGGCGGCGCGCCGGGCGGGCGCGGCCGCGCCGGGGTGTGCGGCGGGCCCGGACCCGCGATGATGACCGACGACCGCCCACGCCCGGCGCGCGAGCCGGGCACGAGCTAGGCACTTGGAAGGACCCGCGATGCAGATCTGGCCCGGACGGCCGTACCCCCTGGGCGCCACGTACGACGGTGCGGGGACCAACTTCGCCCTCTTCTCCGAGGTGGCCGAGCGCGTCGAGCTGTGCCTGATCGACGACTCGGGCAAGGAGCAGCGCGTCGACCTGCCCGAGGTGGACGGCTTCGTCTGGCACGCCTACCTGCCCTCGGTCCTGCCCGGGCAGCGCTACGGCTACCGGGTGCACGGCCCCTTCCACCCCGAGAGCGGGGCGCGCTGCCAGCCGGAGAAGCTCCTGCTGGACCCCTACGCCAAGGCGATCGAGGGGCAGGTCGACGGGGACGAGTCCCTCTTCTCCTACCGCTTCGACGACAACTCCGTGGTCAACACCGACGACAGCCTGGGCCACACGATGCTCTCGGTGGTCGTCAACCCCTTCTTCGACTGGGGCAGCGACCGCCGGCCGGGGCACGAGTACCACGAGTCGGTGATCTACGAGGCCCACGTCAAGGGCCTCAGCCGGCTGCACCCGGACATCCCCGAGGACATCCGGGGCACCTACGCCGGCATGGCGCACCCGGCGATGATCGAGCACCTGACGCAGCTGGGGGTCACGGCGGTCGAGCTGATGCCGGTGCACCAGTTCGTGCAGGACACCCACCTGGTGGACAAGGGCCTGTCGAACTACTGGGGCTACAACACCATCGGCTTCTTCGCCCCGCACAACGCGTACTCCTCCACCGGCCAGCGCGGCCAGCAGGTGCAGGAGTTCAAGTCGATGGTGCGCGCGCTGCACGAGGCGAACATCGAGGTCATCCTCGACGTCGTCTACAACCACACCGCCGAGGGCAACCACATGGGCCCGACGCTGTGCTTCCGCGGCATCGACAACCAGGCGTACTACCGCCTGGTGGACGGCGACCAGAAGCACTACTTCGACACCACCGGCACCGGCAACAGCCTGCTGATGCGCTCCCCGCACGTCCTGCAGCTGATCATGGACTCGCTGCGGTACTGGGTGACGGACATGCACGTGGACGGCTTCCGCTTCGACCTGGCGGCGACGCTGGCCCGGCAGTTCCACGAGGTCGACCGGCTCAGCGCCTTCTTCGACCTGGTGCAGCAGGACCCGGTGGTCTCCCAGGTCAAGCTCATCGCCGAGCCGTGGGACGTCGGCGAGGGCGGCTACCAGGTCGGCGGGTTCCCCCCGCTGTGGACGGAGTGGAACGGCCGCTACCGCGACACGGTGCGCGACTTCTGGCGCGGTGAGCCCGGCACCCTGGCGGAGTTCGCCAGCCGCATCACCGGCTCCTCGGACCTGTACGAGCACTCCGGGCGCAAGCCGATCGCCAGCATCAACTTCGTCACCGCGCACGACGGCTTCACGATGCGCGACCTCGTCTCGTACAACGACAAGCACAACGAGGCCAACGGCGAGGGCGGCGCGGACGGCGAGAGCCACAACCGCTCCTGGAACTGCGGCGTCGAGGGCCCCACGGACGACCCGGAGATCGTCGCGCTGCGCGCGCGCCAGCACCGCAACCTGCTGACCACGCTCCTGCTGAGCCAGGGCGTGCCGATGATCCTGCACGGGGACGAGCTGGGCCGGACGCAGGCGGGCAACAACAACGTCTACTGCCAGGACAACGAGCTGGCCTGGGTGGACTGGAAGCTGGACGCCCCCCAGCGCGAGCTGCTGGAGTTCGCCCGCCGCGTGGTGCAGCTGCGCCGCACCGAGCCGGTCTTCCAGCGCCGCCGCTTCTTCGCCGGCGACGCCGGGCACGGCGGCGAGAGCGAGATCGGCGACATCGAGTGGTTCGCCGCCGACGGGACCGAGATGACCGGGGCGGACTGGGGCGACGCCGCCCAGCGCTGCGTCATGGTCTTCCTCAACGGCGAGGCCATCCCCGAGCCGGACCGGCGCGGGGAGCGCATCGTCGGCGACTCGTTCCTCGTCATGTACAACCCCTCGCACGAGGCGGTGGAGTTCACCCTGCCGGAGAAGGCCTACGGCGACGGGTGGCGCCCGCGCCTGGACACCGCCGACGACCAGGTGGGCCTGGTCTCCATCTTCACCGAGGAGTCGGCGTTCTCGCCGGGCACGACGCTGCCCGTCGCGGCCCGCTCCGTGCTCGTGCTGGCCCGTGAACCGCTGGGAGAGAAGTGACCGACCCGACCTACCGCCCCGCCGTCGTCCCGACGAGCACCTACCGCTTCCAGGTGCAGCCGGCGTTCACCTTCGACGACGCCGCCGCCCAGGCCGAGCACCTGCAGCGCCTGGGGGTCAGCCACGCCTACCTCTCGCCGGTGCTGGCCCCGGCGGAGGGCTCCACCCACGGCTACGACGTGGTGGACCACTCCCGCCTGAACGAGGAGGCCGGCGGGCGCGCCGGCTTCGACCGCCTCGTGGCCGCCCTGCGCGGCGCCGGGCTGGCCGCCGTCGCCGACGTGGTGCCCAACCACATGGCGGTGCCCACCCCCGCGCACGACAACGCCCAGCTGTGGTCGGTGCTCAAGGAGGGCCCGCGCTCGCCGTACGCGCGCTGGTTCGACGTGGACTGGTCGGTGCAGGACCGCGCCATCCTCATGGCGGTGCTGGGCCAGCGCATCGGGCAGGTGCTCGCCGCCGGCGAGCTGAGCCTGGGCACGCGCTCCACGCCGGAGGGCGAGGAGCGCGTGCTGCGCTACTACGACCACGTCTTCCCCGTGCGCCCGGGCACCGAGGACCTGCCGCTGGCGCAGCTGGTGGACCGCCAGTGGTACCGGCTGGCGCACTGGCGGGTGGCCGACGAGGAGCTGAACTACCGGCGCTTCTTCGACGTGGACACCCTGGCCGCGATCCGCGTGGAGGACCGCGAGGTCTTCGACGCCTCGCACGCGCTGCTGCTGGAGCTGGTGGGCCGCGGCGACCTGCAGGGCCTGCGCATCGACCACCCCGACGGCCTGGCCGACCCGCGCGGGTACCTGCGGTGGCTGGCCGAGGCCACCTCGAGCGCCACCGGCGACGGCAGCGCGTGGGTCGTGGTGGAGAAGATCCTGGAGGGCGAGGAGGTGCTGCCGGCGGACTGGGCGTGCGCGGGCACCACCGGCTACGACGCGCTGCAGCGCGTGGGCGGGCTGTTCCTGGACCCCGCCGGCGCCGAGCCGCTGACCGAGCAGTACACCGCCCTGACCGGCGAGACCGGCACCTTCCAGGCGGTGGTGGACAACGCCAAGCGCGAGGTCGTCGAGCACGGCCTGTACGCCGAGGTGCACCGCCTGGTGGACCTGCTCTCGGGCATCTGCCACGACGACGTCGACCTGCGCGACCACACCCGCCGGGGCCTGCACGAGTGCGTCGTGGAGCTGCTGGTGGCCTTCCACCAGTACCGCGCCTACGTGGTGCCCGGCGAGCCCGCCCCGCCGGAGGCGGTGCGCGTGGTCGAGGGCGCCGCCGAGCACGCCCGCGCCCACCTGCCCGAGGAGCGCCACGACACCCTGCAGGTGGTGGTGGACCTGGCCCTGGGCCGCGCCGGGGACGCGGCGGACCCGCGGGCGGCCGAGTTCGTGGTGCGCTTCCAGCAGACCTGCGGGCCGGTGATGGCCAAGGGCATCGAGGACACCTCGTTCTACCGCTGGTTCCGGCTGTCCTCGCTCAACGAGGTGGGCGGCGACCCCACGCGCTTCGGCACCTCCCCGGAGGAGTTCCACTCCTTCTGCTCGGCGCTGGCGCGCGACTGGCCGGCGGCCATGACCACGCTGTCCACCCACGACACCAAGCGCAGCGAGGACGTGCGCGCGCGCCTGTCGGTGCTGTCCGAGCTGACCGAGGAGTGGGGCGCGGCGCTGGCGCGCTGGCGCGAGCTGGCCGCCGAGCACCGCGCCGGCGAGCTGGACGCGCGCACCGAGCTGCTGGTGTGGCAGACGCTCTTCGGCACCTGGGGCGAGGGCCCGATCGGCGCCGAGCGGCTGCTGGGCTACCTGCAGAAGGCCACCCGCGAGGCCAAGGACCACACGACGTGGACCTCGCCGGACGAGGCGTACGAGCACGCGGTGGAGCGCTTCGCCACCGGCGTGCTCGGTGACGAGGCCGTCCTGGCCGCGGTGCGCGAGTTCGTCGAGGAGACCGCGGCGGTGGCGCGCGTGGCGGTGCTGGGGCAGAAGTTCGTGCAGCTGGCCATGCCCGGCGTACCCGACGTCTACCAGGGCACCGAGCTGGTCGACCTCTCGCTGGTCGACCCCGACAACCGCCGCCCGGTGGACTACGCCGACCGCGCCCGGCGCCTGGCCGCGCTGGACGGCGGCTCGGCCCCGGCGGACCTGCACGACGAGAAGCTGCTCGTCGTCTCGCGCACCCTGCGCGCGCGCCGCGAGCACCCGGAGCTGTTCGTCGGCGAGGACGCCGGGTACTCCCCCGTGCCCACCACGACCGGCCACGCCCTGGCGTTCGGGCGCGGACCGGTCGGCGCGCCCGGCGCCATCGCGGTGACCACCCGCCTGCCCGTGTCGCTGCAGCGCCACGGCGGCTGGGGCGAGCACACCCTGTCGCTGCCCGAGGGCACCTGGCGCGACGAGTTCACCGGCGCCACCGTGCCCGGCGGCGCCGTGCGCATCGCCGACGTCCTCGGCGACCTGCCGGTGGCGCTGCTGGTGCGCCGGGGCTGAGCCCCGCCGGCGGCCCGGCGCCCCCTCGCGGGCGCCGAGTCGCCGGAGCGCGCCCGGTCCGACAGGGTTGCCCCATGGAGTTCGGGGTGTGGGCGCCGCAGGCGCAGCAGGTGGACCTTCTGGTGGGCGAGGACGCGGCGCGCCACGCGATGCGCCGCAGCGACAGCCCGCGCGAGGGCTGGTGGACGGTGGGCGTGGACGGCGCCGGGCACGGCACCCGCTACGCGTTCTCCCTCGACGGCGGCGACGCGCGCCCCGACCCGCGCTCGGGCTGGCAGCCCGAGGGCGTGCACGCCGCCAGCGCCGTGGTCGACCCGTCGGCGTTCTCCTGGAGCGACGGCTCCTGGAGCGGGCGCGAGGCGCGCGGGGCGGTGTTCTACGAGCTGCACGTGGGCACCTTCACCCCCGAGGGCACCTTCGCGGCGGCCGCGCAGCGGCTGGACCACCTCGTCGAGCTCGGCGTGGACGTCGTGGAGGTCCTCCCCGTCTCGGCGTGGGACGGGCCGTGGAACTGGGGCTACGACGGCGTGGCCCCGTACGCGGTGCAGCACGAGTACGGCGGCCCGGAGGGCTTCGCGGCCTTCGTCGACGCTTGCCACGCCAAGGGCCTGGCCGTGGCCCTGGACTGCGTCTACAACCACCTGGGCCCCAGCGGCAACTACCTGGGCGAGTTCGGGCCGTACTTCACCGACAAGCACGACACCCCCTGGGGTGCGGCGGTCAACCTCGACGACACCGGTTCGGTGGAGGTGCGCCGCTGGATCTGCGACAACGCCCTGCGCTGGTTCCGCGACTTCCACGTCGACGCGCTGCGCCTGGACGCCGTGCACGCCCTCGTCGACGACTCCCCCACCCACGTGCTCGCCCAGCTCGCCGACGAGGTCGCCGAGCTGTCGGCGCAGCTGGGGCGGCCGCTGTCGCTGGTGGCCGAGTCCGACCTCAACGACGCGGCGATGGTCACCCCCACCGCCGAGGGCGGCTCCGGCATGACCGCCCAGTGGGACGACGACGTGCACCACGCCCTGCACGCCCTGCTGACGGGTGAGCGCCAGGGCTACTACGGCGACTTCGGCTCCCCGGAGGTGCTGAAGACGACGTTCGAGGAGGCGTTCTTCCACGCCGAGCGGTTCTCCAGCTTCCGCGGGGAGGTGTGGGGCAGGAGGGTCGACCGGGCGCGGGTGCCGGGCACGGCGTTCCTGGGGTACCTGCAGACCCACGACCAGGTCGGCAACCGCGCGGTGGGCGAGCGCATCGGGCACCTGCTCAGCGAGGCGCGCCTGGCCGCCGGCGCCGCGCTGTACCTGCTGGGGCCCTTCACCCCGATGCTGTTCATGGGCGAGGAGTGGAACGCCTCCACGCCGTGGCAGTTCTTCACCTCCTTCCCCGACCCCGAGCTGGGCCAGGCCGTCAGCCGCGGGCGGCGCTCGGAGTTCGGCGAGCACGGCTGGAGCGCCGAGGACGTGCCCGACCCGCAGGACCCGGCGACGAAGGAGCGCTCGGTGCTGCGCTGGGAGGAGGTCGGGCAGGAGCCGCACGCACGGGTGCTGCAGTGGTACCGCACCCTGACCCGGCTGCGTCGCGAGGTGCCCGACCTGCGCGCCGACGACCTGAGCGCGGTGCGCGTGGACGTGGCCGGCGGGGCGCTGGTGCTGCACCGCGGCTCGCACCGCGTCGTCGTCTCCCTGGGCGGGGGCGAGGACGTGGAGGTCGACGGGGCGCCGCTGGAGGTGCTGGCGGCGTTCCCCGCCGGCCCGGAGCCGGAGCTGCTCGCCGGGGGCGTGCGCCTGCTCGGCGAGGGCGTCGCCGTGGTGCGCGTGGCGTGAGCGGGTCCGGCACCGGCCGGCAGCGTGCCGAGCAGGTGCGGCGGGCCGCGGTGCGGCTCGCCGCCCTGGCCCAGGACGGGCTGGCGTACTCCGTCGGCGACGCCACCAAGGACTACGACACCGCGCGCTACCGGCAGATCGCCGAGCTGGCCGCGCGGCTGCTGACGGCCGTGTCCGACACGCCCGTGGAGGAGCTGCGCCTCGTGCTGGGCCGCGACGCCGGCTACGCCACCCCCAAGGTGGACGTGCGCGCCGGCGTGGTGGACGAGCACGGGCGGCTGCTGATGCTGCGCGAGCGCAGCGACGGGCTGTGGTCGCTGCCCGGGGGGTGGGTGGACCCCGGCGACCGCCCGGGCGAGGCCGCGGTGCGCGAGGTGCTGGAGGAGACCGGCTTCCCCGTGGAGGTCACCAAGCTGGTGGCCGTGTGGGAGCGCGACGTGCGCGGCAAGCAGCCGCCGCTGCCGGTGTCGGTGTTCCACCTGTTCTTCCTGTGCCGGCCCGTGGGCGGGCCGGTGCCCGCGCAGGACCTGGAGACCCTGGAGGTCGGCTGGTTCGGCCTGGACGAGCTGCCGGAGCTGTCCGGCGCGCGGGTGACCCGCGCGGAGCTGGAGCGGGTGCTGGCGCACCACCGGGACCCCTCGCTGCCGGCGGAGTGGGACTAGGCTCCGCCCTTGTCGCCAGCGGTTCGCAACAGGCTGGACCGCGGCGCCGCGCCAGCGAGGAGCCGCCCGTGCCCGACCGCCCCGCCCGCACCACCCCCGCCCGCGCCGCGGGCCGGCGCTGGGACCGCCGCGACACCCGCAGGCTGGCGCGCCTGCTCGGCGTCGTGGCCGCCCTGCACGCGGTGGGCTGGGGGGTGCTCGGGCTGCTCGTCGTGCCGCGGGAGTTCTCCGTGGGCGAGCAGGTCTTCGGCTGGGGCCTGGGGGTGACCGCCTACGTCTTCGGCGTGCGGCACGCCTTCGACGCCGACCACATCGCCGTCATCGACGGCACCACCCGCAAGCTCACCGGCGACGGGCAGCGACCGCTGTCGGTGGGCTTCTGGTTCTCCCTGGGCCACTCCAGCGTCGTCTTCGCCATGGCGCTGCTCGTGGCCGCCGGCGTGCGCTCCGCCTCCGGGCTGGTGCGCGAGGGCAGCGCCGCCCACGACGCGCTGGGCACCTTCGGCACCACCGCCGCCGGGGTGTTCCTGTGGGTGATCGGCCTGGTCAACCTCGCCGCCCTGGCCGGCATCGCGCGCACCGCCCTGCGGCGCCGGCGGGGGGAGCTGGACGACGCGGCCCTGCACCAGCACCTGGCCCTCGACGGGGCCCTGGCGCGGCTGCTGCGCCGGGCCACCGCCCGCATCCGCTCCCCGCGGCAGGTCTACCCCGCCGGGCTGCTGATGGGGCTGGGCTTCGACACCGCCACCGAGGTCGCGCTGCTCGTGCTGGCCGGCACCGCCGCCGTGGCGCTGCCCTGGTACGCCGTGCTGGTGCTGCCGGTGCTCTTCGCCGCCGGCATGAGCCTGTTCGACACCCTCGACGGGGCGCTGGTCAACGTCGCCTACGACTGGGCGCTGGCCGACCCGCTGCGCCGGCTGGCCTACAACGCCGTGGTCACCGGGGTCTCGGTGGCCGTGGCGCTGGCCATCGGCACCGTGCAGCTGGTCTCCGTCGCGCGCGAGAGCCTGGGGCTGCACGACGCGCTCTCCGGGTGGGTGGCCGGGCTGGACACCGGGTACGTCGGCTACGCGGTGGCCGCGCTGTTCGTGCTGGTGTGGCTGGGCGCGCTGGCCTGGTGGCGCCTGGCGCGCACCGCGCCGGCGGCCGGTGGGCCGGCCGCCGGCTAGACCACCGGCCCAGCCGCCGGCTAGACCACCGGCCCAGCCGCCGGCTGCGCCAGGGCGGCGCCGTCGCGCGCCAGGGCCGACAGGCGCGAGACCGCCCGCAGGTACTTCTTGCGGTAGCCGCCGTGCAGCAGCTCGTCGGTGAAGACGGCGTCGAAGGGCACCCCCGAGGCGGCCACGGGGATGTCGCGGTCGTAGAGGCGGTCGGCCAGGACCACCAGCCGCAGGCCCACCATCTGGTCCGAGACGGTGCCCACCCCGCGCAGGCACACCGCGGCGGTGTCGCGCACCATCGCCCCGTACCGGCTGGGGTGCACCTGCGCCAGGTGCGCCAGGACCGCGCCGAAGTCGTCCAGCGTGGCGCCGGCCCGCTCGGCGGCGACCCGCTCCACGGCGGCGTCGTCCAGCGGCGCCGGGGCCGCGGGCAGGCCGCGGTGGCGGTAGTCCTCCCCGTCCACGCGCTGCACGGCGAACTGCCCGGCCAGGGCCTGGATCTCGCGCTGGAAGTCCTGCGCGGCGAAGCGCCCCTCGCCCAGCGCCCCGGGCAGCGTGTTGGAGGTGGCCGCGAGCTTGACGTCGCGGTCGACGAGCTCGCGCATCAGCCGCGACATCAGCACGGTGTCGCCGGGGTCGTCGAGCTCGAACTCGTCGATGCACACCAGGTCGTGCGGGGCCAGGGCGTCCACGGCCTGCCGGAAGCCCAGGGCGCCGACGAGGTTGGTGTACTCCACGAACGTGCCGTACGCCGCGGTGCGCCCGCCCTCGGTGACGACCTGGTGGTACAGCGAGGACAGCAGGTGCGTCTTGCCGACGCCGAAGCCGCCGTCGAGGTAGATGCCCGGGGCGCCCTGCGGGGCGCTGCGCCGCTTGAACAGCCCCGCCAGCCCGCCGCCGCGAGCGCGCCCGCCGCCGTCGAGCACGCGCTCGCCGAAGGCGCTCATGCCCGCCACCGCCTGGGCCTGGGTGGGCTGGTCGGGGGCCGGCACGTAGCTGGCGAAGCGCACGTCGGCGAAGCGCGGCGGCGGCACCAGCTCGGCCACCAGCTGCTGCGGCGGCACCCGCGGGTCGCGCTCGGCGAGGGAGCCGGCGCTCCGCCGCCCCGGCTGCACGGGCGTCTCCTCGGGTCGGCTCACCCCCGACACCTTAGTTCGGCCCGGTGCCGCGGCGAGCCGGGAGGCGGCGGGCCCGGCGGCGCGCGGGGGCGTGCGCGCCGTCTGGCAGGATCGCGCGGCGACGGGAACGCCGGCGCGCCGCGCGGTGTTGTCCCGTCGAGCGGGCGCGAGCCCGCCGGACGCGAGACGCCCCCACCCAGGAGGACGACAGTGGCCCTGCCCCACGACGGCGACGAGAAGCTCGCCGCCTACGCCCACCCCGAGAAGCTCGTCACGACCGCCTGGCTGGCCGAGCACCTCGGCGAGCCGGGCCTGAAGGTCGTGGAGAGCGACGAGGACGTGCTGCTGTGGGACACCGGCCACGTCCCCGGCTCGGTGAAGGTGGACTGGCACACCGAGCTCAACGACCCCGTCACCCGCGACTACGTCGACGGGGCGGGCTTCGCGGCGCTGATGTCGCGCAAGGGCATCTCGCGCGAGGACACCGTGGTGATCTACGGCGACAAGAACAACTGGTGGGCCGCGTACGCGCTGTGGGTGTTCACCCTCTTCGGCCACCCGGACGTGCGCCTGCTGGACGGCGGGCGCGCCAAGTGGATCGCCGAGGGCCGCGAGACCACCACCGAGGCCCCCGAGCCGCAGCCGGCGGACTACCCCGTCGTGGAGCGCCAGGACGCCCCGGTGCGCGCCTTCAAGGAGGACGTGCTCGCCCACCTGGGCGGCAAGCTCGTCGACGTGCGCTCTCCCCAGGAGTACACCGGCGAGCGCACCCACATGCCCGACTACCCCCAGGAGGGCACCGTGCGCGGCGGGCACATCCCCGGCGCCGACAGCGTGCCGTGGGCGCGCGCCGCCGCCGAGGACGGCACCTTCAAGCCCCGCGCGGAGCTGGAGGGCATCTACCAGCAGGAGAAGGGCCTGGCGCCCGACGACGACGTCATCGCCTACTGCCGCATCGGCGAGCGCTCCAGCCACACGTGGTTCGTGCTCACCCACCTGCTGGGCTTCGAGAAGGTCCGCAACTACGACGGCTCCTGGACCGAGTGGGGCAACGCGGTGCGCGTGCCCATCGCCACCGGCCCGGACAAGGGCGAGGTCCCGGCGGTGCGGCGGTGAGCGAGGACCCCTTCTCCCCCACCGCCGGCCTGCCGCCCGCCATGGCGCAGATCGTCGAGGAGTTCCAGGCCCTGCCCGAGCGCGAGCGCCTGCAGCTGCTGCTGGAGTTCAGCAAGGAGCTGCCGGCGCTGCCGGAGCACCTGGCCGGGCACCCCGAGCTCATGGAGCGCGTCGACGAGTGCCAGTCGCCGGTGTTCGTCAACGTGGAGGTCGACGAGTCCTCCGCGGTGCACCTGCACGTGTCCGCGCCGCAGGAGGCGCCCACCACCCGCGGGTTCGCCGGCGTGCTGCGCGAGGGCCTGGAGGGCCTGCCCGCCGAGCAGGTGCTCGACCTGCCCCCGGACGTGTGCTCGCGCCTGGGCCTGGAGCGGGCCGTCAGCCCGCTGCGCATGCGCGGCATGACCGGGATGCTCGCCCGCGTCAAGCGCCAGGTGCGCCTGGCCACCGCGGCGGCCTGAGCGAGCAGCGGCCCGAGCGGCCGTCCCGGGCGGCCGCCGCCCCGACGAGGAGGCGCCCGCCACCGGCGGGCAGCACGAGGAGAGGCACGTGAGCGAGGTCCAGCAGTCCGGCAGCACGACACCGCGCCCGCGCCGGGAGCCGGCGGCGCAGCACCCGTCGCTGCCGGTGGTGCGGGTCGCGGAGGCGAACCTGCCCACCACGCGCGGCACGTTCCGCGCCGTGGCCTACCGGCAGGCCGACGGGGTGGAGCACCTGGCGCTGGTGGCCGGCGAGCTCGGCGACGGGCACGACGTCCTGGTGCGCCTGCACTCCGAGTGCCTCACCGGCGACGTGCTCGGCTCGCTGCGCTGCGACTGCGGCCCGCAGCTGGACGCCGCGCTGGCCGCGGTGCGCGAGCGCGGCCGCGGCGTGGTGCTGTACCTGCGCGGGCAGGAGGGCCGCGGCATCGGCCTGGCCGAGAAGATCGCCGCCTACGCCCTGCAGGAGCGCGGGCGCGACACCGTCGAGGCCAACCTCGACCTCGGCCTGCCCGTGGACGCGCGCGACTACACCGGCGCCGCGGCGGTGCTGCGCGACCTCGGGGTGCGCAGCGTGGAGCTGATGACGCACAACCCGGTGAAGGTGGAGGCGCTGCGCGGCCACGGCGTGCCCGTCACCGCCCGCCGGGACCTGCCGGTGGCGCAGACCAGCGACAACGTGCGCTACCTGCGCACCAAGCGCGACCGGATGGGGCACCGGCTGCCGGGCGTGTCCTGACACCCCGCCGGCGGCTCAGCCGCCGGCGCGCAGGTGCTGCAGGACCGCCACCACCCGCCGGTTCTCCTCCGGCGTCGGGGGCAGGTCCAGCGCGGTGAACACCCCGGCGACGTGCTTCTCCACCGCGCGCTCGCCCACCACGAGGCGCCGGGCGATGGCCGCGTTGGACAGGCCCTCCGCCATCAGCCCCAGCACCTCCCGCTCGCGCGGCGTCAGCCGGTCCAGGCCGGCGTCCGCGCGGCCGGCGCGCACGAGCTGCTGCACCACCGTGGGGTCCAGCGCCGTGCCGCCGGCCGCGACCCGCTCCAGCGCGTCGAGGAACTCCGCGGAGTCGGCCACCCGGTCCTTCAGCAGGTAGCCCAGCCCGGCCGTGGAGTGCGCCAGCAGGTCCGCCGCCGCGCGCGCCTCGACGTACTGGGAGAAGACCACCACCGCCGTGCCGGGGAAGCGGCGGCGGCACTCCAGCGCCGCGCGCAGCCCCTCGTCGGTGTGCGTGGGCGGCATGCGCACGTCCACCACCGCGACGTCGGGCCGGTGCTCGCGCACCGCCTCCACCAGCGCCGCGCCGTCGGCCACGGCCCGCACGACCCGGTGCCCGCGCAGCTCCACCAACCGCAC
>NZ_JAAALM010000409.1 GCF_009906395.1 Kineococcus indalonis | reverse complement strand
CTCCAGCACCGGTGGACGCCCACCCGCCCGCGCCCCGCGTGGACGCCCCGCGCACCGGGCGCGTACGGTGGCGCCGTGGCCCGCTGGGAGACCCTCCTCCTTCGTCGCCGCGGCGGGGCCAGCTAGGCCGGTCTCCCCGTCGCGGGACCTCCTCGTGCGCGCCGGCCGAGCACACCCGGGCCCGCGTCGCAAGGAGAGAGCAGTGCAGAACCCCCAGAAGCCGTCGTCGATGCCGTACCAGCGCTACCGCCCGTTCCACGAGCAGATCGCCGTCGACCTGCCCGACCGCACGTGGCCGGGCAAGCGGATCACGAAGGCGCCGCGCTGGTGCGCGGTGGACCTGCGCGACGGCAACCAGGCCCTCATCGACCCGATGAACTCCGAGCGCAAGCTGCGCATGTTCACGCTGCTGGTCGAGATGGGTTACAAGGACATCGAGGTCGGCTTCCCCTCCGCCAGCCAGACCGACTACGACTTCGTGCGCACGCTGATCGAGCAGGACCTGATCCCCGACGACGTGCGCATCCAGGTCCTCACCCAGGCCCGCGAGCACCTCATCGAGCGCACCTACGACTCCCTGCGCGGGGCGAAGCAGGCGATCGTGCACCTGTACAACTCCACCTCGGTGCTCCAGCGGCGCGTGGTCTTCGGCATGGACGAGGACGGCATCGTCGACCTGGCCCTGCAGGGGGCGCGGCTGTGCCGCAAGTACGAGGAGACGATCCCGGGCACGACCGTCTACTACGAGTACTCCCCGGAGTCGTACACCGGCACGGAGCTGGAGTTCGCCCGGCGCATCTGCGACGCGGTGGTGGAGGTCTTCGAGCCCACGCCCGAGCGCAAGGTGATCGTGAACCTGCCGGCCACGGTGGAGATGACCACCCCGAACGTGTACGCGGACTCCATCGAGTGGATGTCGCGCCACCTGGCGCAGCGCGAGAACGTAATCCTCTCGCTGCACCCGCACAACGACCGCGGCACCGGCGTGGCCGCCGCGGAGCTGGGCTACTTGGCCGGCGCCGACCGCATCGAGGGCTGCCTGTTCGGCAACGGCGAGCGCACCGGTAACGTCGACCTGGTCACCCTGGGCATGAACCTGTTCAGCCAGGGCGTGGACCCGGAGATCGACTTCTCCGACATCGACCGCATCCGCCGCACCGTGGAGCACTGCAACCAGCTGCCCGTGGGGGAGCGGGTGCCCTACGGCGGCGACCTGGTCTTCACCGCCTTCTCCGGCTCGCACCAGGACGCCATCAAGAAGGGCCTGGAGGCGATGGAGCGCGACGCCGCCGCCGCCGGCAGGGGCGTGGACGAGATGGAGTGGGCGGTGCCGTACCTGCCCATCGACCCCCGCGACGTGGGGCGCAGCTACGAGGCCGTGATCCGGGTCAACTCCCAGTCCGGCAAGGGCGGGGTGGCGTACCTGCTCAAGAGCGAGCACCAGCTGGACCTGCCGCGCCGGCTGCAGATCGAGTTCAGCCGGGTGGTGCAGGAGCGCACCGACGCGCGGGGCGGGGAGGTCTCCGCGGCGGAGATCTTCTCGATCTTCTCCGACGAGTACCTGCCCTCCCCGTCGGGCACCCCGGACTGGGGCCGCTTCGCGCTGCGCGCCACCCGCTCGGTCAGCGAGGTCGACGGCGTGGACGCGCTGGAGGTGGACCTGCTGGACGACGGCGTCGTCAGCACGGTGGCCGGCACGGGCAACGGGCCCATCGCCGCGTTCTGCGCGGCGCTGGGCGCGCTGGCCCCCGACCCCGTCGACGTGCGCGTCCTGGACTACGCCGAGCACGCCCTGTCCGCCGGCGGGGACGCGCGGGCGGCGGCGTACGTGGAGTGCGCCGTGGGCGAGCGCGTCCTGTGGGGCGTGGGCGTGGACGCGAACATCACCACCGCCTCGCTGAAGGCGGTCGTCTCGGCCGTCAACCGCGCCCTGCGCTGACCCCCGCCCGCGGCGCCCGCCCGCCGGAGCGGCGGGCGGGCGCCGCACTGGTTGAAGGCGCACGGGTCCTCGGATCCCGTGGCGCGCCGCCTGCGCCCGGTTAGGATCAGTGACGATCCGTGCTCGACCGTGCGCGGCGGAGGGAGCGATCCACGTGGTGAGCGCTGCAGCCGGGCCGGCCGGGCGGGAGCTGGAGCCCTTCGGCCCCTTCGGGCCCTTCGACGCGCTGGCCGAGGCCGCCCACCGGCTCTACCTCGACGGCTACGGCGAGGACGCCGTGCGCTCGGCCCGCGAGGGCCTGGTGCTGGCCGAGGCCGCCGGCGACGAGCGCACCGCCCGGTACCTGCAGTTCATCTGCTGCGTCGCCCTGCACCAGCTCGGCCGCGCCGCCGAGGCCGCCGAGGAGGCCGGGCGGCTGCTGCGCCGCCTGGGCCCGCGGGCCGACCCCGTCTGGCGCGCCAAGGCCCTGTCGCTCCTGGCGGAGTCGCGCGTCGACCTGGGCATGACCGCCCTGGCGATGGACCACCTCGCCGAGGCCCAGCTCATCGTCACCGCCCAGCCGGTGCGCACCTACGACCACCTCTCGGCGATGTTCTCCGTCGCCCTGGCCCTGCGCGCCCTGGCGCTGTTCGAGCCCGCCGACGAGCTGATGCGCCTCATGCTGGGCCTGGTCTTCCCGCCGGCGCGGGTGCGCCTGAACGTCGTGCAGGAGGCCGCCGTCCTGGAGGTGTCCTGGGCGGCCATGCTCGACGTGGTGGGCCGCTCCGCCGAGAGCGGCCCGCACCACGCCCGCGCCCTGGAGCACGCCGCGCGCATGCGCGCCCTCGCCCAGGAGGTCGGCTACCCCGAGATGCGCGCGCGCGCCGACGCCGTCGAGGGCTTCGTGCTGCACCGCACCGGCCAGCCCGACCTGGCCGGTGCGCGCCTGCGCGCGGCCGCCGCCGCCTTCCGCCAGCGCGAGGAGCTCGTCGAGACCCAGATCGCCCGCGTGGGCCTGGCCCTGTCGCTGTCCGGGGAGGGCGACGTCGAGGGCGCCTACGAGCTGCTCGCCGCCGTGCAGCGCACCTCCTCCAGCACCCAGCTGGACGTGTGGGGCCTGACGGCGCTGAAGGTGCGCGCCGACACCGCCGTGCGCCACCACGGCCGCCACGGGGCCGCCGACGCCCTCGGCGAGCTGGCGCGCATCTCGCTGTCGCGGCTGTGGGAGGACCGCGAGAGCCGCTTCGAGGCCCTGCAGGACCGCATCCGCCAGCACGCGATGGCCGAGCAGGTCGTGCGGCAGGGGCGCGCCGCCCTGGAGGACCCCATGACCGGCCTGGGCAACCGCCGGCGCCTGCAGCAGCTGCTGGAGCGCCCCGACCAGCGCTTCAGCGCGGTCCTGGTGGACCTCGACGGCCTGCGCGCGGTCAACGAGCAGCGCGGCCCCGAGGTCGGCGACGCGGTGCTGCGCCGGGTGGCGGCGCTGCTGGTGGAGGGCTCGCGCGAGGACGACGTGCTGGTGCGCTACGGCGGCGACGAGTTCGTCGTCCTGGTGCCCGAGGACAGCGCCGGTCCCGCGCCGCTGCTGGTGGCCGAGCGGGTGCTGGAGGCGGTGCGCAAGGAGCCGTGGCTGGACATCGCCCTGGGGCTGCGGGTCACCGCCTCCGTCGGGGTGGCCGGGCCCGCCCCGGCGGCCGAGGCGCTGGCCGCGGCCGACGCGGCGTGCGCGCGCGCCCGGCGCGCGCGCAC
>NZ_JAAALM010000408.1 GCF_009906395.1 Kineococcus indalonis | reverse complement strand
GGCGCGGGGAGCGCGGCCGCGCGCGAGGTCGCCGCCGCCGCGCTCCCCGCGCCGCTGCCGCCGCCGCAGGACGAGCGGCCCGCGCCCGTCGCCACGATCGTGCTGCCCTGCTACAACGAGGAGGCGCACGTCCTGCTGGAGATCCAGCGGATCACGGCGGCGATGGACGCCGACGGCATGCCGTACGAGCTGCTGGCCGTCGACGACGCCTCCACCGACGACACGCTGGCGGTGCTGCGCCAGGCCGAGGAGCGCTACCCGCACCTGCGCGTGGTGGCCTTCCGCCGCAACGGCGGCTCGGGCACGGTGCGGCGCATCGGCACGCAGATGGCCCGCGGCGAGATCGTCGTGTGGACCGACGCGGACATGACGTACGAGAACGAGCGCATCCCCGAGCTGGTGCGGGTGCTGCTGGAGGACGACTCCTACGACCAGGTGGTGGGGGCGCGCACCACCGAGGAGGGCACCCACAAGGTGCTGCGGGTGCCGGCGAAGTTCGTCATCCGCAAGGTCGCCGAGGTGCTGGCCAAGCAGCGCATCCCGGACCTGAACTCCGGCCTGCGCGCGTTCCGCCGCTCGGTGTCGCTGCCGTACCTGCGGCTGCTGCCGCCCGGCTTCAGCTGCGTCACGACGATCACGCTGGCGTTCCTGTGCAACCAGCACGACGTCAAGTACGTGCCCACCGCGTACGCCAAGCGCGCGGGCACCTCGAAGTTCCACTTCGTCAAGGACGCCTACCGCTACATCCTGCAGGTGCTGCGGATGGTCATGTACTTCGAGCCGCTGCGGGTGCTGATGCCGCTGGCGCTGTTCCTCTTCGGCCTGGGCTTCGTCAAGGGCGTCACCGACATGTTCCGGCACGCCTTCTACTTCCCGGCCAACACGGTGCTGCTGCTGGTCTCCGGCCTGCTGGTGGGGGCGGTGGCGCTGCTGGCCGACCTCGTGGTGCGCTCGCGGGACTCCGCGTGAGCGCCGGCATGGGCGCCGGGCCGAACGCCGCCCCGGTGCGCGAGCCGCGCCACGAGGCCCCGGCGCGCCGGGTCGTGGTCGTGGGCCCGGCGCACCCGGCCAAGGGCGGCACGGCGCTGCACACCACCGCCCTGGCCCGCCACCTGGCCGCCGCGCCGGGCGCGGAGGTCAAGCTCGTCTCGTGGGCGCGGCAGTACCCGGCGGCGCTGTACCCGGGACGCCCGGAGGTGCCCGGCGGGGTGCCCGAGGTGGAGGGGTTCACCCCGACGGTGCGCTCGCTGGCGTGGAGCTCGCCGGCCTCCTGGGTGCGCACCGGCCGGCGCCTGGCCGCCGCGGACCTGGTGGTCCTCACCCACGTGGTGCCCCTGCAGGTGCCGGCGCTGCTGGGGGTGCTGGCGGGGCTGCGCTCGGCGCGCTCGGGCGCGCGCACCGTGGTGGTCGCCCACAACGTGCTGCCGCACGAGGCGCGCCCGGGCGACGCGCTGCTGGTGCGCCGGCTGCTCTCCGCCGTCGACGGCGTGCTGGTGCACACCGACGAGCAGGCCGAGCTGGCCCGCGCGCACGGCGCGGCGCGCGTGGAGGTGGCCGACCTGCCCCCGCACCTGCCCGGCGGCGCGCCGCTGCCCGGGCCGGCGGGCTCGCGGGTGCCGCGCGACGGCGCCCTGCGGCTGCTGTCCCTGGGCGCGGTGCGCGAGTACAAGGGCGTGGACCTGCTGCTGGAGGCGCTGCGCTCCGTGCCCGCGGTGCGCCTGACGATCGCCGGGGAGCTGTGGGGCCAGGCCGGGCGCGCCGTGCGCGAGCTGGCCGCGGACCCGCAGCTGCGCGAGCGCGTGGAGCTGCGCGAGGGCTACGTGCCCGCCGCGCAGCTGCCCGCGCTGCTGGCCGCGCACGACGCGCTGGTGCTGCCGTACCGCTCGGCGACCGCCTCGCAGAACGCCCTGCTGGCCTTCGCGCACGGCCTGCCCGTGCTGGCCACCCGCACCGGCTCCTTCCCGGCGCAGGTGCGCGACGGCGTGGACGGCGTGCTCGTCGAGCCCGGCAGCGCCCCGGCGCTGGCGCAGGGCCTGCAGCGCCTGACCGGCGGCGGCCTGCAGCGGCTGCGCGAGGGCGTGGAGGCGCCGGACCTGGAGGAGCCCTGGTTCGCCTACCTGGCCGCGCTGCGCCGCGCCGCGCGCGGCGGCACGGCCGCCTCCCCGCCCGGCGGGCGCCTGCTGGCCGTCGCCAAGCGCGGCGCCGAGCACGCCCTGTGGGCGCGGGTGGGGGTGCAGCGCCGGGTGGGCGAGCAGCTCGCCGCCCGCGACCTGGCGGCCCCGCCGGCGCGCCGGCCGGTGCCCAGCGGGGTGCCGCGCACCGGCGTGCTGCAGGACGCCGCCGAGGTCGCCGACGCGCTGGCGCAGACCCGGCGCCTGCACCTGCCGGCGCACCCGGACGCCCCGAAGAACTGGGACGCCCTGGGCGCGGTGGCGGCCGTGCTGACCCTGGCCGACGACGGCTCGCGCTCGGCGCGCGTGCTGGACGCCGGCAGCGCCCGCTACTCCCCGGTGCTGCCGTGGCTGCGGCTGTACGGCTTCGGCGCCGAGCGCGGCGCCCTGGCGGGCATCAACCTGGAGTTCGGCGCGCCCGTGCACCGCGACGGGGTGGAGTTCCGCCACGGCGACGTCACCGACACCGGCCTGCCGGACGGCTCGCTGGACGCGGTGACGTGCATGTCCGTCATCGAGCACGGCGTGCCGGTGCCGGAGTTCCTCGCCGAGACGGCGCGGGTGCTGCGCCCGGGCGGCGTGCTGTGCCTGTCCACCGACTACGACGCGGACCCGCCGGACACCGCGGGCGTGAGCGCCTACGGCGCCCCGGTGCGCATCTTCTCCCCGCAGCAGGTCCGCGAGCTGGTCGCGCAGGCGGACGAGCGGGGGCTGGAGCTGGTGGGGGAGCTGACCGACGAGGTGCTCTCCCACCCGGAGCGGCCGGTGCACTGGGCGCGCACGGGGCTGGACTACACGTTCGTGCTGCTGACCTTCCGCCGGCGCTGAGCGGCGTGCTCGGCCGGGTCCTGGGGCTGCTGCGCTCGCCGTGGGTGCGCGGCGGCTTCCTGGTGGTGGCGCTGGGGCTGGCGGTGGCGTACGTGGTGCGCGACCGCGCCGCCATCGCCGACGCGTGGGCGCGCCTGGACGCGCCCGCGGTGGCGCTGGCGCTGGCGCTGTCGGTGGCCAACGTGGCGCTGGCGGGCGCCTCCTGGCGCGCGGTGCTGGCCGACCTGGGCTCGCCGCTGCCGTGGCGGGGGGCGGCGCGGGTCTTCTTCGTGGGCCAGCTGGGCCGCTACGTGCCCGGCACCGTCTTCCAGTTCGTCGCGCAGGCGGAGCTGGCCCGCGACCTGGGCGTGCCGCGCCGGCGCACCGGCTCGGCGCTGGCGGTGGCGCTGCTGGTGTCGATGACGACGGCGGGCCTGCTGGTGACGGGGGTGCTGCCGCTGGCGCTGGGCGGCGGCTCGCCGGCCGCGGGCGTGCCCGCGTGGGCGGGGTGGGTCGGCTGGGCGGCGCCGCTGCTGCTGGTGCTGCTGGTGCCGGCGGTGCTCAACCGGCTGCTGGCGGTGCTGCTGCGCCTGGCGCGCCAGGAGCCGCTGGAGCACCCGCTGACCGCGCGCGGGCTGCTGGCCTCGGCGGGCTGGGCGCTGGCGTCGTGGGCGGCGGTGGGCCTGCAGGTGTTCGTGC